>JASMLU010000010.1 GCA_030748535.1 Candidatus Krumholzibacteriia bacterium | reverse complement strand
GGCTTCCGCTTTATGAGGTCGGCCTTTTAGGCTCTTGGTCCTTGGACCCTTGGACCCTTTGTCCTCTCTTGCGCGGGTAGGGCGAGAGGCGCCAGCCAAGCCCCCCGCGCGAGAGAGGAATCTGGAGGGGGCAAGAAATCACGAAGCGGCGGGGATCTCCCTCCGCGCCGGCGAAGCCGGAGCAAAAAACGGCACCTCACTTCTCACCCCCTGATTCCAGCGATCCCCGGCCACTCTATGCCCACGCACCACCAAGGGCGCTGCCCTGATCTTCAAGATCAAGAAGTGCTTGCATTTTTCACACAGTTGGCATAGTATGTGCAGAAGCGGTGTATATACTATACTAAAACAGGGCTTTCCCGATTGTTCCCGTACCCCGAGGTCTGACTTGTGGACAGCGCAGAGTTGCGAAAGCGGATTCCGCACGAAGAGTTCGATTACCAGCAACTCCTCGATTGTCTGGGGGAGTATCGACAGCCAAGGGCGAAGATCAGCGCTCTTCTGAAAAGCGGAATTGTCACGAGGGTCAAGAAGGGGATCTATGTCTTTGGCCGTGACTATCGCCGGGGCCCGGTCTCGCGGGAGATTCTGGCGAACCTTCTCTACGGCCCTTCCTATCTTTCCCTGGACTATGCGCTTCAACTCCATGGTCTGATTTCGGAGCGGGTCGAGGAGCTTACCTCGGTCTGTCTGGGTCGTTCCCGCGCCTTCGATACCCCTTTGGGGCGATTTTCATATCACCGATTATCCCTGTCGAGGTATCAGGGAGGCATCCTGCGATCCAGGCTGCCCGATGGTCGAGCCTATCTCTTGGCGACGCCCGAAAAGGCCCTGATCGACAAGCTTCATGAGGGGCGGGGTCTTGGCCTGCGCTCCCGGGCAGAGTTGCGAGAGTACTTGAGCGATGATCTGCGAATCGACTTCGAGGATCTGGGAAGACTGGATGCAAAGCTGATCAATGAAATCGCAATCCGCGCGAAGTCCCGTCTTGCTCGCTTCTTGGCGAAAGAGGTCCTGGCGGCCCATCGAAAGGCAGAATAATGCACGAAGCCATCAAGCAGATGCTCAGCCGTTACCCACTGGGGACGGTCGATGAAGGGGTCAATGCGCTACGGGAGCTTACCCAGGAGCTTGCCCTGCTGGGGCTATGGCGAGCCAGGTTCTTCGAGCATGCCGCTTTCTATGGCGGCACGGCGCTGCGGATCTTCCATGGCCTGGACCGTTTTTCCGAGGATCTTGATTTCACTCTCCTCAAGCAGGACCCAGACTTTCAGCTTGCTCGCTTTACCGACAGCCTTTCCCGGGAACTCCAGGGCTTTGGTTTCGAGCTTGAGGTCACAACTCGCAAAAAGGCGGTAGACACGGCGATTCAGTCGGCCTTCCTGAAGGGAAACACTCGGCATCAACTTTTGGAGATCGGGATTCCCCGGGAACTGGCCAGCCTGGTTCACTCCGGTCAAAAGCTGAAGGTCAAGCTTGAGATTGACACCGATCCTCCCCCCTCCTTTTCCAGCGAGATGCAAACCCTGCTTCAACCGATTCCCTTTGCGGTTCGCGTGTGCAGCCCGCCCGACCTCTTCGCGGGGAAGTTGCACGCCCTTCTTTTTCGCCGCTGGAAAAGCCGGGTCAAGGGGCGCGACTGGTATGACTTCGTCTGGTTTGTGGGCCGGGGGACGCCGGTGAACCTCTCGCATCTTGAGCAGCGCATGCGCCAGACTGGCGATTGGGAGGGGAGCAAAGCACTGATGCCCGAAGACCTTTTTGAAGCTCTGGAAAAGGTGATCAGGGACCTTGATGTCGATCAGGCTCGTAATGAAGTGCGGCGCTTTCTGAGGAATCAGGATGCCCTTGCGCTCTGGTCGCAAGACTTCTTTCATGATATTTCCCGGCGGGTGACAATCAGCGGGGTTTGAATGCAGATCCCGACCCGAGGAAGCCCTCTTTTCTGATGCCAAAACCTGCCTTTCCCACTATCATCAGCCGACCTCGGACAAGGGAGACAGCATGAAGGATTCCTCAGGCTCTAAAAGCAGCGGGCGTTTCATTTTATACCTGTTTCTGGGAATGATCCTCGGTGCCGTCTTCGGCTCGCTGGCCGCCCGGGAGTTCGCCCTGATCACCCTGGTCGGGGATCTCTTTCTCTCTGCGCTGAAGATGCTCATCATTCCGCTGATCGCCTCAAGCATGATCGTGGCGGTTTCCGGGCTGGGCAATGTGCGGAACTTGGGTAGAATCGGAGCCAGCACCCTTGCCTACTATCTTTCGACCACCGTTCTCGCAGTCATCCTGGGACTGATTCTGGTCAACCTGATCCGCCCCGGAGTGGGAATGCCGACCGATGCGGCCCTGGCCCGGGAAGTGGCCGAGTATTCCTTTCTCGATGTAATTCGCGGCATCATCCCGAACAACTTCTTTGGCGTGATTTTCACCCGGGTGCAGGTTCTGCCCCTGATCTTCTTCTCGCTCTTTCTGGGAAGCGCGTTGACCCTGATTGAGGGTCGCGGAAAAGTGGTGCAGGATTTCTTTGAGGGTCTTTTTCATGTGAGCATGAAGATGACGCATTTGGTGGTAGCCACCGCGCCTCTGGGCGTCTTTGCTCTGGTCGCAAGCCAGATGGGGCGCGCCGGAGGATGGTCGGGCTTTCTTCCCGTGCTTCAGTCCCTCGGCCTCTACTCCCTGACGGTGCTTCTGGGTCTTATGCTGCATGGTGTTGTAACCCTGCCGGCCATTCTCTTTTTCATCGCCCGCCGCAATCCTCTTGTCTTTCTGAAACAGGTGGCCGAGCCGCTGGTCCTCGCCTTTTCTACGGCCAGCAGCAGTGCCACGCTACCGGTGACCCTTGAAACCCTGGAAAAAAAGGCCGGCGTGGATCGACGGGTGGGGGGCTTTGTCCTGCCTCTCGGGGCCACGGTCAACATGGACGGAACGGCTCTCTATGAGGCCATTGCCGCGGTCTTCATTGCGCAGAGTTATGGCATCGTTCTGACATTGCCCGCCCAGATCACCCTGGTGATGACCGCCACTCTAGCAGCCATCGGCGCCGCCGGGATTCCGCAGGCCGGTCTGGTGACCATGGTCATGGTCCTTCACTCCGTGGGACTTCCCGCAGAGGGCATCGGCATGATCCTCGCCGTGGACTGGTTCCTCGACCGCTGTCGCACGAGCATCAATGTCTGGGGCGATGCCGTGGGGGCCGCTGTTGTGGAAGCTCTCATGGGAAGAAAGGGCAAGAGCGCATAGCCAAGAATGCCGGCTTCTGCTATCTTCCGGCCATGCAACTGAATTTCCCTGGAAATCCGCGCCTGAAAGCGCTGCTGGAGCTGGCTCTGCAAAACGGGAGCCTCGCGGGGAGCTATCTCTTTGAAGGCAGCCCCGGAAGCGGGCAGGAGCTGGCCGCCCTGGAACTGGCCGCCTGCCGGATCTCCGGGAGCATGGCCCGCGACGACGATCAGTTTCAGCGGGTTCTCCGTTTCGCCCATCCCGACCTTCTTTTTGTGCAGCCCATGGTCGCACCTACGGGCAAGAGCTTCGGCGCCATGAACGAGGAAGAACTTCTGGGCCTTATCCGCGAGTATCAGGGTCGCAAACAGAAAGACCCTCTCCTTCAGCCCGCGTTTTCGGGCAAGCCGCACATTTCGATCAAGGCGGTGCGGGCCGTGAGGAAGGAACTGAGCAGTCAGCCTTTTGAAGGCGAGGGTCGTGCCCTGATTATCCGGGGAGCAGACACTCTGGACGCAGCCGCCCAGGATGCCCTGCTCAAGACTCTCGAGGAGCCTCCGCCGGGAAGCCTGATCATTCTGATTTCCTATCGCCCGGAAGCCCTGCGACCCACCATTCTCAGTCGTTGCCAGCGCCTGCCCTTCGAAGCCCTGGAAAAGGAAACCGTGGAAGGGATTCTCCGGGAGCGGGGGCTTGCCGAAGAGCGTGCCCGCTTCTTTGCCTCCCTCAGCGCTGGCGATCTGGAGGAAGCCGCCAAGCTGCAAGCGTCCGAGAGCGAGGACGGGAACCCGCTTCTGGAACGCCGAAAGGAATGGTTCCGGTTTCTGGACTGCTGCGAGTTCGGCACTGAGGTCGAAATGATGGATGCCGTTCAGGATTTTACCCGTACAAAAGCGGGGCAGGGCAACCTGACACAGAGCCGTGCGGACTTCCTGTCTCTGGCCATCGACTGGTATCGTGATCTTCTCGGCCTGCGTGGTGGCGAGAGCAGCCTGCGCGTTCATGTGGATCAGGAGGACAGGCTGCCCCGCTACGAAAATCTCGATGCCGGGGCGCTGGCCGATAGAATCCAGAGCGTGGAAAAAGCCCGCGACCAGATTCTCCGCTATGCCAATGCGAACCTGACCTTTCTGGCCCTGTTTTTCCGTCTTCGCAGTATCCGGAGCAGCCTCCATGCTTGACAGCCACGCCCACCTTCATCGCGAGGAGTTCGACGCAGACCGCGAAGAGGTCGTGGCGCGCCTGAAAGCTGCGGGAGTGCGACAGGTCCTGGAAGTGGGCATTGATGAAGCGGGCGGCAGGAAGGCGCTTGCACTGGCCCGCGAACACGACTTCCTCAAGGTGGCTCTCGGCTTTCACCCCCACGAGGCATCCCGATGGTCTCCCGCGATTCTCGAAGAACTTCGGAACATGATCGAAGACGAGAACTGCGTGGCTCTCGGGGAGATGGGACTCGACTACTTCCGCGACTACTCTCCCCGGGATCTGCAGGACGCCTGCTTTCGGGACCAACTGAAGCTGGCCCACGAGCTCGACATGCCGGTGATCTTTCATGTCCGGGCGGCCGAGTCCGACTTCCTTCGCATAGTCGATGAGATCGGCCCGCCTCGCCGGGCCGTCCTTCATGCCTTCAGCCACGAGGCCGACTTCGCTCGCGACTGCCTGGATCGTGGTTTCTATCTCGGCATCGGGGGCATCCTGACCTATCCCAAGAGCCGTCTTCCGGAGATTCTCCGGGAACTTTCCCCCGAGCGCATCCTGCCTGAAACCGACTGCCCCTGGCTTTCTCCGCAGCCGCTTCGGGGAAAGCGCAATGAACCGTCTCATCTGATTCATGTGCGTGAGAAACTGGCGGAAATTTACGGAGTCAGTGAAGAGAGAATGGACGAGATCAATGAGGCCTCTTATGCGGCCTTTCTGGGGATGGCATGAAAGAGGGACGCATTCCTCCGCTCAAGCGTCTCGGGCAGAACTTCCTTCATGATCGCCGGGTCATTGAAAGGATCCTCGAAGCACTGGAGGCCTCCGAGGGCGATTTCGTGCTGGAGTACGGATGCGGCACCGGTGCATTGACCCGTCCGCTTGCCTCCAGCCCGGCGCGCATCGTGGGCGTGGAGGTAGATCGTGCCCGGCTCCGGGAACTTCGTGGCGATGAGGATTTTAGGAATGTCGAGTTCCGGGAGGAAGGTCTGGAAGTGCTGGATCCCCTCAGCGTGGCTTGCGAATACGGAGTTTCCAGCATCAAGCTTCTCGGAAATCTGCCCTATCAGCTCACTTCCACGGCACTCTTCCACTGTGCCAACGGAGCCGGGGTTCTGGACCGGGCGGTTCTCATGATGCAAAGAGAGGTCGCTCACCGCGTCATGGCCTCTCCCGGCGGGCGGGACTACGGCATCCTTCCCGCTCTTATGCAGGCTCGACTTTCGGTGAGAAAAGTAGTGGATGCCTCCCCCGCTGCTTTCTATCCTTCCCCGAAGGTTCACAGCCGGGTGCTCTGCTTTCGGCCCCTCGAGACCTCCCGGGTAGATGATTCCCTCTGGGACTCGTACAAGGCCCTGGTCAAGGCCCTCTTCTCGGAAAGGCGAAAGCAGATGCGAAGCCCGCTGAAAAAGCACTACGGACTCGATGATGCGGGTCTCGAAGAGCTAACAAAGAGGACGGGGCTGGATTTTCGCCGCCGTCCCGAAACCATGGAAGTGGAAGAACTGGCTCTTTTGACAGAAAAACTCCCCGAATGCGCATCATAAGAAGAACCGTTCCCGGATTGCTCCTCAGCCTTGCGCTCCTTGCCGGGCTTTGGCCCGGCTCTGCCCGCGGGGGAGAGGACTCTGCGGGAGGAGCGGAGATTCCCGATTCCCTGGCGGCTGCGGACTCTCTGGCCGATGCCTTCGAGATTCCCCCCTCTCCCGGCGTACACCCGGTCTTCAAGTCCGAGACCCGCTCGACGGACACCCGCATGGGCCTGAAAAACTCTCTGGCCCTTTCGATGGGATTTCCTTCCTCCTGGATCCTTTCGAGCCGCCTTCACTTTGACCGGGAGCTGTCACGAACCACGAACCGGACTTCGACCAAGCGCGGGTTCACCGTCAGCAGCTCCAAGCGCATTCTCGGCCGCATTCCCGTTTCCTTCAGTGCCAGTCGCAAGCGCAACCTGCAGGAGCAGAATCCCGGGGAAAGCAATTACCGGCTCGACGAGTGGGACCTGTCCACCCTGACCGCTTCGTCCAGTGGCGGCCTGCAGTTCGCCGACTGGCTGGGCATGAACACGAGCCTGAGTTCGGGAGCCTCCACGAACGAGAACCGCAACAACCAGGGCATGAACCGAACGACCTTCAATGGCAACAGCAACCTGGCCCTGCGCATGGATCTCAAACCTCTGGAGAAACTGAAAATCGTCAGTGGCGTGACCGGGGGAGTGGTCAATGGAACCGGAACCCTGCTGGATCTTCAGGACCGGGTGCAGAGCCGGAACGACTCGATCCAGTTGAAAGTCAACTACGCTCCCGGCCCCAAGCTGAAACTCAGCATCAGTGGCGGCATGCTCGGGGAGATGAGTCAGCGACTGGACTTCCAGCGGGACATTTTCAATGTGGTCCTTCCCGAGAGTATTCCGATCAAGGAGGAAACCTACCAGGACAGTTGGGGGGGGCGGCTGGACTTCGACCTGAAGCCCGGGAAGTTCCTGAACCTGAGTCTGGCCCTGTCCACCCGCAGTTCAATGAAACGGGTGACCAACACCACGGACAAGGACAAGGACAATCGCGCTGACGGGCTGAAGCTCTCTGCCCTGCTTCGTGTTCTGCCCGGACAGACTCTCGACATGGTCTACAAGGAGGACCACAGCGAGGATCGGAGTTTTATCTCCGACAGGACCACGATGAAGCGGGAAGTGCGCTTTCTGCTTTCCCAGACCCTCAACCCGGGCTTCAAACTGAGCGCGGAGGCCTATTTCTTCCTGAACCAGGATTTCTACAAGAACTCCATCAAGAATCCTCTCGATCGCGACCAGTTCAAGAACCGTTATACGTTTACGGTTTCCGGTCGCCCGATTTCCTGGCTCAAGGCGGACAACACGCTCACCTATCAGCACCAGCGCGACATCATGATCCGGGCGATCAAGTCCATCTCGAACAAGGACCGGACGACTCTCGCCTGGCGATCCAATCTGGAGTACACCTTTTTCCGGCACTACCGGCTGAAGCAGATGCTGGAGGTAAAGGCAAGCAAGGAAGATTTTGTCTTCACCCAGAACCTGAACTCCCTGAATCGCGAGTCAACGCTTCTGAGTACTGCCACGATCCCTCTTTTTGGCGCCATTACCCTGAATCTCGCCCACGAGTTCAAATTGAGGCAGTTGGGGAGTTTTTTGCCGGATCCCGATGTTCCGGGGCATCCGGAGACCTTCTTCCGCTCTGAGCGGAAAAAACGAGAGCTATTTCGCTTTGGGTTCAGCTATATCCTCTTTCCTTCCTTAAAGTTAAGCTGCAAGGAGGAACTGGGGCGGGAGGTCAGCTACGAGTATGCCGACGCTAGTCAGGAATTGACCCCCTACGGCAATTTAGACCTTGGTATCCTCTATAATCGTGACTTTGGAGGGGGGGGGAAGGTCCGCCTTGAGCTGGTCCACAAGGCGAAATTCGGTCGATTTGTGAGGAAAAATCAACGGAGTCTCTGGATTCCATCCCTGTCTATCGAGTATAATTTCTAAGGAGATACGTGTTTCGAGTTCAATGTACAGGTTTCTTTTTTAGGGCAGGAATGGCTCTTTCTTTCCTGTTCGGTACGGTTCTGGCTAATGGGTGCTTGTTCCAGCCCCGGGAACCGGAAACTCCTAGTGAGGATTCGGCTCCCTGGATCCTGCCGATTGATCCGCAGAATGTGCTGGCAAATATGGAGTCGGCTCTTGAGTCGCTCACCAGCACGAACTACGAGAACAGTCTGGGTGAAGAATTTCAGTTCTTACCCAGTTGGCGGGCCGAGGAAGACGCTGCCCAAGCGGGGTTTTCCTTTGAAGATTACAGGAATTCCCGGGAACTGGACGCCCTGGCAAAACTGTACACTTTGGTAGATTCGCTCAGGGTGGAATGGAACTTCGATCCTTCGGAAGATATGACCGAAGGGCCTGATGAAGCCCAGATCACCTTGGAGGATTATCAGCTCTTTGTCTCCTACAGCGGAAGCGAGCCTACCGAGTACAGTGGCAGTGCGGAGATGACACTCCGCCTTGTGGATGGTCAATGGGTGCTGGAAACTTGGGATGAAAGCAACAGCACCGCGTCCGACCTTCCTGACTGGGGTCAGCTTCGGGTGACTCTGGACAACTAGGGCAGCGAACAAAGAATCTGGACGATTGAACCGCCCGCTTTTGCGGGAACCTATGAGGAGAGATGGAAGCATGACCACCAAGCGAGCCCGTCTTACGACGCTTCTCATCCTGGCGGTTGCCCTTCTGGCCACCAGCGGCTGCTTATTCAGCCCGCCCGAGAAGAACGACGACAACACCCCCCCCACCGTGGAATTCGGATCCTATGCCACCCCCGATGGTCTGGTTGACAACTTTGTCACCGCCTGGGAGTACATGGTTATCAGCGAGTACCGCGACAACATCCTGTACCCAGGCACGGAATACAATTCCTTTGTCTTTTACCTGCTTCCTGACGCCATGGATCCCAATGGCGAAGAGCTTCCCGATTCCTGGGGCTATGACGAGGAAGTGGCTCACATTTCCGGTCTTTTCAGTGGAAACCCCTCGGCCGACGGCAGCACCCCCGGTGTCGAGAGTATTTCTCTTGAGCTGACCCCCTTCGGAACCTGGAACGCTCCTTCCGATCCTTATCAGGTCGAGGGCGATGCCTACCCCGACGGAACGATGGCTCGTCGCTATCGCACCGACATGACGATCACCCTCGAAGGTGAGAATCAGGGTGGATACAACGGTTTCCTGATCAACGATGTGATCGAGCTCTATGTCATCCCCGTCAGCACGGATGGCAGCACGGAGTACCGTCTCTGGAAGTGGCGTGACATCAACAACTAGGTTCTTCCAGAGCTGATGATGATCCCTCCGGCTTCGGCCGGGGGGTTTTTTTGTGCCTGCCGGAAAGTCTCCTTGAAGGGAGAGACAGAAGAGGGTAGAGAGTTTCAGGACGAAAGGTGGGATTCTTGCCCGGAAAGAGAAAGAAGCGGAAGAAGAAGGGAAAGAAGACAAGGAAAGCCCAGGGGCGTATCCTGACGGTTTCTTCTCTCCTGTTTCTGGCCATGGTTGCCGCCCTTCTTGTCTCCCTCTTTCGGGCGGAGTGGGATAGACAGCAGGAGCCGGATGCGATCCGTCCCGCAAGCCCCGCCTGGGCCGTCGGCATCCTGGCTCGCGGGATTCGGGAAATCGGGGTGAACGAAAAGCACATCCGCAGCGGCCTGGCTTCAGATGGTGAGACCATATTCCGCTTTCCCTGTCCCGACCACCTGCACCCGATCACAGCCAATCGCTGGTTGAGCCGAATCCTGCAGGAAGAGGGTCTGGAGATTCTGGAATGCCGGGAGGAGGGTCGGACCGGTCGCCCCACCCTTCACTACCGGCTCTTCGTGCCCGGCAGCGACCATCTCTTCCTGCGCCTTCGCATGGATCCACCCTCCGGCGATCCGGCTCTTCAGGAGCAGGAGCCGGTTCTCGCCATCGTGATTGACGACTTTGGCTACAACTATGGCCCGACGGTTCGGGGTTTTCTGGACCTGGATATTCCCCTGACCACGAGCATTCTTCCCGGATTAAGGCGAAGCGAGAGAGTGGAAAGAGAGGCCAGGAAGCGGGGACGCGACATCTTCCTGCACCTTCCCATGGAGCCCCTCGGGTGGCCGGAAGATAATCCGGGTCCCGGAGCGGTTTTCACGGGGATCAGCCGGGACTCCCTGCACTCGCTTCTTGACAGCCACTACGAGTCCTTCCGTTTTGTCAGCGGCCTGAACAATCACATGGGAAGCCGTGCCTGTCAGGATTCCGGGCTGATGGCGGATTTTCTGGACTGGGTGAAGGAGAAGGATCTTCTGGTGCTCGATTCCTGGACCCATCCCCAGAGCAAGCTTTTCGACATGGCCCGGGAGCGGGGGGCGCGGAGCCTGAAGTGCGACCTTTTTCTCGACGGGAAAGGGGAAACGGAAAGCGGAATTGCAGAAAACCTGATGATTCTCACGAGTTTGGCCCGGGAGCGCGGTCGGGCTGTGGGAATCGGCCACCCCCGCAAGGAGACCCTGGCGGTGCTCGAAAGAATGATTCCCCGCCTTCAGGACTATGACTTCCGCTTTGTCACAATCTCGGAACTTGCGAAAAAGAAGGAACTTGAGCCTTGAGTTCAGGCCGGGCCGTTGAATCTCACGAGGCTGTCTGCTATATTCCTGTTTCATTATTGAGGCCCGCGAGGGCCTTCCTTTACGAATGGGATTCTCTGGAATGAAGATCATCCGAACTCTGTTTCTCCTGCTCTCGCTCTTTGTCCTTTCGGCCTCTGCCCAACTGGACGGAGTGGGGGCGCCCTTTCGCAGCGAAGGTGACCCTGATCAGGTCTTTCCCTACGAACTGGTCAACTACACGACCGCGGGGCATGAATACCGCATGGCCCATGCGCAGGCCATCCTCCTGGGACGAGTTACTCAGATCCGGGAACTGGAGGGCACGGACAAGGAGATGAAGTGGGTTGCGGACATCCGCATCGAGCGGATGGTTCGTGCCGACCGACCGTCCCTGGAAAAGGCCAAGACCTGCTTTGTCCGATATTTCCCCGTGGGGGAGTTTCTGGAAAACCTGAAAGAGGGCGATCGCTGTCTCTTCCTTCTCCGTCGCGATACGACCACTGACAGCGGGCTGGTAATCCCCACGGAAATGCATCTCTATCCGGTCAGCGAAGAGGGAATTGCGACGCGCTTCTTCAAGAATATGCCCACGGCCGAGGCCCCGGAACTTCAGCAACTTCCCCTTTCCAAACTCGTCGAGCAGGTACAGCGGGTTAAGCGCCGGATCTCCATGGAAGACCAGGCAAGCCGGGCGGATCTCGTCATGATCGGGATCGTGGGAGACAGCAGGCAGGGCGATGGCCCCAATTCTGACCATCTTTTTGTCCAGTTGAGTCCCGACCGGGTTTTCAAGGGAGACCCCGGAAAAGGCCTGATCACGCTGCAACTGGCCAACAATGTCAATCGCTGGACGATTGCCACGCTTTCCCGCCCTACCTTCCGCAAGGGTTCCAGAATCCTGATTTTTGCGAACAAGGACCCCACGCTTTCCTCACAGGGTCCCGGCAACCCGGCAGGAGAGACCCGGTGGACTTTGCCCCTGGGGCTCCACTCCACCTGGGCGGTGGCCCGATCCACGATCTGGAGGCGGGGAGACATGCCCCGCAGTCACGAAGAAGTTTTCGAAGATCTGAAACGATGGTGCGCGACCCGCTAGGTGGACCCCGCGACCGAATCAGAACAGGAGCCGAAGGCTCCGGAGGAATTCATGAACCGAAACCAGAAACTCAAATTCGCGAGCGTATTCGTGGTGCTGGCGATCAGCGTCTGGCTGCTCTGGCCCACCATTACGCTTCTGCGGATGAGCGACGAGGCGATCGATGACCTGAAGGTCAACGACCCCGCCCGTTACAATGAACTTCTCGACAAGTCGATCCGCCTGGGTCTCGACCTCCAGGGCGGAACCTACCTGGTTCTCGAGGTGGACCTCGAGGGCATCGACACGGCCGAGCAGCAGAACATCGTTGATCAGGCTCTCAAGGTGATCCGCAACCGAGTGGATCAGTACGGGGTCTCCGAACCCAGTATCCAGCAGGAAGGCGACAATCGCATCGTCATCCAGTTGCCCGGGCTTCCCGATGTGGAGCGCGCAACTCGCCTGATCAACAAGACTGCAATTCTGGAACTGAAACTGGTGGGCCAGCAAGGCGAACTGGTTTCCGGGCTTCAGAAGATTGACGACATCCTTCTCAGTCGCCTGACTCCCGAAGAAAGGGAGGTGGAGGGTGTCGTGGAAGAGGAAGCCGTCTCCTTTCTCGGAGAGGATGTGGCGACCGCGGATGCCGAGAAAGAGCATCCTTTTACCGCCTTTCTCAAGAGCTTCCAGAACGGGGCCGTCCTGGTGGACAGCGATGACATTCCCCGCCTGAAGCGTTACCTCGAGGATCCCGCGGTGCTGGCCGCTCTACCCCGCAGCTACCAGTTCATCTGGAGTGCGGAAGATGTCAGTTACGCCGGGGGCGCACGCAGCGCCCGCCTGCTCTACTACTGCAGTTCCCGGGTGGATCTGAGCGGCAAGAACCTGACGACCGCCTCCTATGAGCCGGACAATGATCGCCCCGGACAGTTCCAGGTGGCTTTCAATCTGGATCGCGTCGGTGCAAATCAGTTCGCACGGGTGACCGAGCGAAATGTCGGTCGTCAACTGGCCATCGTGCTGGACAACCAGGTCTTTTCTGCCCCGGTGATTCAGGGGCGGATTGGACAGGGTCGCGGCACGATCACCGGCGGCTTCAGTGCGGAAGAGGCAAACGATCTGGCCATTGTTCTTCGTGCCGGTGCTCTCCCCGCCTCCATGAAGGTGGTGGAGGAACGCACCGTGGGGCCGAGCCTGGGTCGAGACTCCATTGAAAAGGGATTCAGGGCGGGACTCTGGGGTTTCATCAGCGTGATTGTCTTCATGCTGATCTACTACCGGGGAAGTGGCCTGATTGCCACGGGCGCCCTGATCCTGAATCTTCTGATTGTCATGGCCATCATGGCTTCGAAACACGCAACCCTGACGCTCCCGGGGATAGCGGGTCTGATTCTCACGGTCGGAATGGCGGTGGACGCCAATGTTCTGATCTACGAGAGAATCCGGGAAGAGCTTCGCAGGGAGGGGAGCAAGGTTCGCCGGGCCATCCAGTCCGGATACGAGCACGCTTTCTCGACCATTCTTGATGCAAACCTGACCACCCTGATCACGGCTCTCGTGCTGTACATTTTCGGCACCGGGCCGATTCGGGGATTTGCGGTAACTCTCTCGCTGGGAATCATCGCGAGCATGTACACGGCCCTGCTGGTGAGCAGGAGCGTCTTCGATCTCTTTACCGCAAAGCGCCAGGTCAAGAACCTGAGTATCTAGGGGGGACATGTTTCAGATACTGACCAATGCCAATTTCAGGATTATCCCCCGCAGGCGGATGATGATGCTGATTTCCACCCTTCTCATTCTTACAGGAATCGCCAGCATGGTTTTGCATGGTGGCCTGAAGATGGGAATCGACTTTCGGGGCGGATACAAGTTCATTGTGGAGTTTGAAAAGGATGTAGAGCTTTCCACCATTCGACAGGCCCTGATTGAAAACGGCCTGGAGGGGGGACAGGTCTCGGACTTTGGCTCCAGCAACGAAGTTCTCGTGGTGCTCGATTCCCAGGTGGCGGATCTGCCCGAAGATAACGCCGGTGGCGACATCGTCCAGTTGCGTCTGGCCGAGACCATGAGAAATGCCTTTCCGGGCAACCCGGTTCAGGAAATCAGCCAGGAAAAGGTAGGGCCGAAGATCGGCGCCGAGTTGAGGAATGATGCCTTCTGGGCCATCATCTACTCGCTTCTCGGTATCATCGCCTACATCACCTGGCGCTTCGAGTTCAAGTTCTCGATCGCAGCCATCACGGCTCTGGTGCATGATGTGCTGATCACACTGGGCATTTTCAGTCTCCTGGACAAGGAACTGAACCTGACCATTCTTGGCGCCCTGCTGACCATTGTCGGTTACTCGCTCAACGATACGATCGTAGTCTTTGACCGGATCCGGGAGAACCTGCGAGGTCGTAGCAGGAGTGAGGCCTACGCGGAGGTCGTCAACACCAGTGTGAACCAGACCCTCAGCCGTACGGTGATCACCAGTCTCACGACGCTGATCGTGGTGCTGATTCTCTTCTTCTTCGGAGGTCCCGTGATCCACGACTTTGCCTTCGCCCTTACCGTGGGTGTTCTTGTGGGTACCTATTCCTCGCTCTTTATCGCGAGTCCCGTGCTGGTGGAATGGCAGGCGGCTTCGCAGAGAAGGAGACAGAAGAAGCTGGCCGCAAAAGGCTAGCAAATTGGCACATTGCAATCAGGGGGGCTTCGGCCCCCCTTTTTTGTGACTCTCCGTCCGCACTGGTGTATAGTTCCCGTGTTCAGAATTCTACTAGCGGAGGACGATGAGGCACCGTTTTCTAGCCCGGGCTCTGTTACTTGTCGGCATTCTGGCGGCAATGCCTCTTTCTGCTTCAGAGAAACCCTCCCTTTCCTGGCAGGAACACGCAGAAGAGCGGCTCTCTCTGGCCATGGAAGAGGCCCAACAGCTTGCGTCGGCAATTCGTCAAAGTTCCCTTCACGATGAAGAGGATGCGGAGGCTCTCTTTGAGCTTTTGGAGGCTTCTCTCCCTGAGCGGGGCGTCCTGTCCGGCGGCCACTGCGGTCTTTTGATTCGTAAGGAAGGCCGCGTTCTCGCCTGGGCGGGCAATCCCCGTGCGAGTAGCTATCGTTCTTCCTCCCTTGTGAATCGAAACCGGATTCTGGTTCAGGATGACAGCGAGACTGCCTTTCTTCGGATCCTCTTTCCTGTTTTCGGACGGGAGAGCCTTTCCTGCGAGATCCAGTTTCCCCTGCATTCCGGGTCCGGGGGGATCTGGGCGCCCAGCGGTCCGAACTGGAGCCTTCGCCTCTTTGCCCAGGAGAGGGGAGAACTGCCTCTGCCGGAATCCGGGCCCTGGAGCCTGCAATGGAGCGAAGCGGCTTCGGAGAAGAATCAGGGGCGAACGGTCTTTCTGGGGGAAACGCCCTTTTTCCATCTGCGCTTTGACCAGCAGTCACCGGGAGAGTCCAAAGAGAGTCGCCGCCTGCCCGGCGCGAGCCTTGCGGGAGTTCTGGCAGTCCTGGCCCTGCTGCTTCAGAGATGGTGGAAGAGAAGACGGGGGGGGCAAAGCACCCTGTGGCATCGCCTGATCTGGCTGCTCCCTTCGTTGCTGGTTCTCCGTCTACTGCTCCATGCTTCCGGGATTCCCGGGGATCATTCTCCCTGGTTTTCGATTCCCGCCTGGGGAGGCCTTCTGTCGAGCCCCGGGGAACTCTTTCTCACGGCTCTGTTCCTGCTTTTCGGTCTGCTTGTTCTGCTGCGTCCCAGCCTCCTTGCCGATTCGGAGGAGGGAGAGACTCGTCCGCCCTCCTCAAACTACTTTCTTCCTGCGATTCTTCTGCCTTTTCTCGCTTCCCTTCTGGCGCACTTCCTTTCCCGGGGACTGTTTCAGGCGGCGGCTCCGCAGTGGCTCTTTCTGGATCCTCTCCCCGGGGGCCCTGCCTTTCTGCTGGACCTCTCTCTCTTTCTGCTTCTTTTGACGATTCTGGGCCTTTTTCTTTTCTTCTCGCGAATGGCCTGGAACCGCGTGCCGGATCTGCGCCGTCTTCGCATCCCCGCCCTGTTTGCGGCCCTGCTTCTGCCTCTTGCAGGGCCTTCCTGGACCCTCTTTCCCGCAACGCTCCTGATGCTTCTTGCCTCGCAAAGAACTCAGGAGGGACAGATGCGTCGCAGCGGAAAGCTCTTTCCACTTCTCCTTCTGGCCCTGACAGCGGGTTTGCTCGCCTTCGGCGGGCGGGAAATCGTCCAGCTCCAGTATCTTCCATTTCTGGAGAAAGGCGGGGCGCTTCCCTGGGGCGAACTGCCTCCCCTGTCCCGAATCTCCACGCTCGCCGATGGAAGCCCCTCTTTTTCCGCTCGCCTGATGGGCCTTCTTGCCCAGTTTTCCTTTTCCCTCACGGCGCTGGTTCTGCTTCTGCTGCTGGATCTGGGTCTTACGAGACTGCCTTTTCTGAGGACTACCCTTCCCCCGCTCTTCATGCCCCGGGGCCCGGGCTTTCGCCATCGCCTGCTGGCGGGTTTCCTTCTGGTGGCTCTTTTGCCCACGGCTCTGATCGCCTTTCTCGGCGCAGAGCAGGTTCTTCGGCAAATGGACCGCGCCTCGCAGCGAAGCAGCCTGGAGCGGGCACATTCGGCACTTCGGATTCTGGAAGAGGAGGTTCGGCAGGAGGCCACGCTTCTGGCGGCCGGTGAGTATGTTCGTGACTTCCTTCTGCCGGCGACCCTGAGCGATGAGGCGCATGCGAAGATTCCCGAAATGCACGAACTGATGATTTTCGATGGCGGGGGGCAACTGAAACTGGACGAGACCTTCCGTGGCTGGACTTCCGCCCAGGCGGATTCCTTCCTTCGCTCCACTCCCCGAAGCAAGATGAGTTTTGAACTTCTGCGGGACCGGCAGGACCGCCCCCGGCTCTTTGCCGCCTACCTTTTGCCCTGGACCGTGCTCGATCACGACGGAAGAAAAGTTCCCTGCACCGTTTACTACCGCAAGCAGCTTCAGTCGGATCTTCTTGCCAGAATAGTCCGGGAGATTGAAGGGGAACTGGCTCTCTACCTGGACGGGCAAAGGGTGCAGGCCAGCCCCGGAGCCCTTCGACTTTGCTCTGACTATCTCGCAGCGGAACAGTATCGGGAGATTTTCATTTCGGGCAGAAAAGAGCTCCTGGGGACGGGAGTATCGGGCGAGGAGCGTTACGGGCAGAGCTGGATTGCTCTTCACGACCCCGGGGCTCGTGCGCTGGCCGTTCTTTCCAGTCTTGACTATCCCGGAGTGAGCGAGCGGAGTGCGGTGTTTCAGCAGGGTCTGTCCCGTGTCTTTGCCCTTTCCTCCCTTCTGGTTCTTCTGGCTCTCGGTCTCGGTAGTTTTCTTGCCGAACGGGTCTATGGCCCGATCCGCAGTCTGCAGATCGGAACCCGGCGTATTGCAGAAGGTGACTTCAGCGAGAAGCTTCCCGCAAGCGGCAACGATGAAATCGGCGAACTGGTGGATTCCTTCAATCTGATGAGCGGCCAGTTGGAAGAAGCCCAGGAGGAACTGGTTCGAAAGAAACAGTTGGAGGCCTGGAGCGAGATGGCCCGGCAGGTTGCTCACGAGATCAAGAATCCACTGACTCCGATCCAGTTGTCCGTTCAACACGCCGAGCGGGCCTGGAAGGACAAGAGCGACCGCTTCCCCTCCGTCTTCGAGGACACGGTGCGAACCGTGAGAAGTCAGGTGGAGATTCTGGGCAGGATTGCCCGGGAGTTTTCCAGCTTCGGAAGAAGTCGTGCGCTGGAGATTCAGAAAGTCGATCTTGCTTCCATGGCAGAGGAGATTCTCCTTCCCTATCAGGGCGAACTGGAAGTGCAGTTGCATTCGAGTGGCCCTCTTTGGGTCATGGCTGATGCGGAAGCCCTGAGGAAGGTGCTTCTCAACCTGATCGAGAATGCCCGGGAAGCCATGGAAGGTGGAGGCCTACTGGAGGTGTCCTGGCAGCAGGAGGAGGAGAGGGCTGTCTGGCTGCTTCGCGACTTCGGGACGGGGATCTCCGAAGAGGCGAGAGAGCGGCTTTTCGAACCCTATTTTTCGACGAAGACCTCCGGTACGGGTCTCGGTCTTGCCATCTGCGCTCAACTGCTGGAAGAAATGAAGGGTGGTCTGGAGCTGATCAATCAGGAGGGTGGCGGGGTGCTCACCCGACTGCACCTTCCTCCGGCGGAGGACTAGGATGCTTCGCTTTCTCCTGCTCCTTTGTTTCGCCCTTCCCGCCCTGGCCGGTGAAATTACGATTGCCCGCCTTCACTACGGGGGAGGCGGGGACTGGTATTCCGACCCGAGCAGCCTTCCCAACTGGCTGGCCGAGTTCGAAAAACGCACGGGTCTACCCTGTGCAGAAAAGGAACGCGTTCTTCGCCCTCTCGATCCGGGCTTGGCGAGAACCCCCTTTCTTTACCTGACCGGGCATGGACAGATTCGTTTTCAGGCAGAAGAGGAGGCGGCTCTTCGGGACTGGTTTGCCGGGGGCGGTTTCCTTTACGCTGATGACAACTACGGTCTCGACGAGAGCTTTCGCCGTGCCGTCGAATCTCTCTTTCCCGAAGAGCGTCTGCGCCTTGTTCCCGCAGACCACGCCATCTATCATTCCTTCTATGATCTTCCCGGTGTCCCGAAGATTCATGAGCACGACGGAAAACCCCCGCAGGGATGGGGGCTCTTTCTCGACGGTCGTCTGGTGATTTTCTATACCCGGGAGGCGGACATCGGGGACGGGCTGGAGGATCCATCCGTCCACCGGGATTCCCCTGAAAAACGCGAGGCGGCAATGAAGATGGCCATCAACATTCTCTACTACGCCCTGACCCGGGATTGACGCATTGAAGCAGGAAGGAAGAAAGCAAGTCCTTGTCCTCCTTCGCCGGGAGCTTCGTCGCGCCCGCTGGCGTCGCATCCGGGAGTTTCTGCCTCCGATGAAGCGGGTTCAGGCCGGCCTGGCGATTCTCTTTCTTCTCTTTCTGCGTTTCTTCCCGCCGGAGAACCCGGAGGGAGGGCAAGTCTTCTCGCTTCTTTTCATTCTGGCCCTGATTCTTCCGGTGTTGATAGTTCTCCTTCGCAGTGTCCGGGACTTTCCGGATCCCCGCCGCCTTCTTCGCCGCTATGAGGAAGAGGGGCGAAGCGGGCAGATGCTCGAAACGGCCCGGGAGTTGTCTTTGGGCCAGATGGCCGGCAAGGGCTATTCGCCGGAACTGCTTTCGGAGGTTCTTCGCCGCTCCCTGGAGGAACTGGGTGCAGGCCTTCCGGAGGCGAAGTCCTCGTCCCTGCGTCGGGCCTGGCTTCTGAGCCTGCCCTTTATTCTCGGAGCGATTGTCCTGATCCTCCTTCCCACGCCCGCAGGCATAGCCCCTTGGGACTTCCTTCTTCATCCCACCCAAATCTCGCACTACGAGGAAAGCGCCTTCCTGCTGGTCTGCCCCGGTGACCAGGAGATTCTGGCCGGGGAAGCTCTTATGCTCGAGGCCCGGGAGGAGGGACTTCCCTGGCGTTTTCCAGGTCGAGTGAAACTGGAAATTGACGAAACGGGAGACCTTTTCCGCGAGCTTCCCCTGCGGGAAGAGGATGGCCGATGGAGCCATGAACTTCGCGATCTAAAGCGTTCCTTTCGCTATCGCTTCCGCAGGGGACGCAGCCGGAGCGAGCTCTTTTCCGTGGAAGTCTACTACCCGCCCCTGCTCGACAGTCTGAAGATCCGGAGTCGCCCGCCCGCCTACACCGGTCTGCCCGAAGAAGAACACGATCTTCTTCTCGGGCAGCTTCCCCTGCCGCAGGGAAGCGAACTGGAATTGCGGGGAGGAGCCTCTTCCTCACTTTCAGAAGCCTGGCTCCATTTCAATGAAGATTCTCTCTCTCTTGACATCGAAGATCGGCAGCTCTCGGCGAAGTTGAATCTGGAGGAGAGCCTGAAGATTCATTTTTCCCTTTGCGACCTTCATGATTGCTGGAAGCGGGGGCAGCGTACGGTGGAGATTCTCGCCCTTGAGGACAGGGATCCTGAGGTCCGGATTATGTCGCCGGCAAGTGAGTCCTCCCTGAAGCAGAACCTGCGCGTGCAGGTGGAAGTCCTGGCCATCGACGACTACGGCCTGGACTCTCTCGAACTTTTCTCCCGGATTCTCGGTCGCCCCGACACGGTATCCATGAAGATCCCTCTGGAGGGTAAGCCGCTTGCGCGTCGCGCGGAGGTCTTCGACTGGAAACTCGAAGGCCGCAATCTCCTTCCCGGAGACATTCTGGAGTACTGGATTGAAGCGCGGGACAACCGCCCGGCTCCCGCAGGTCGTGGTCGTAGTGCCGCGCATCGCCTTCGCCTTCCCTCTCTTCGCGAAGTCTATGAGGGTCTCGAGGAGCGGGGGGCCGAGCGAGATGACTTTCTCGATGACATGATCGAAGAGAGCCGCGAGCTCTCCGAGGATCTGAAGCGTCTGGAAGAGGAGTTCCGGGCGGATCCGGAGCTTGACTGGGAAGTCGAGGAAGAACTGGAGAAGGCCTTCGAAAAACAGAAGGAACTCTCCGAACAATTGGGGGAACTGTCCCGCCAGATGCAGGAGGGTCTTGAGGAGTTTCAGGAGAACCAGCTTCTCTCCGAAGACATGAACCGCAAGCTGGAGCAGATCCAGGAGCTTCTGGAGGAACTGGAGGGAAGCGAGGCCGGAGAAATCCTGAAGCGCTTCCAGGAGATGCTCGATGAAATGAACCCCGGCGAACTGGCCGACGAGCTTCAGGAACTCCGGCTTGATGAAGAGGCTCTTCTCGAACAGTTGGAAAGAACCCGCGAGTTTCTGGAACAGGTCATGCGGGAACAGAAGATGAACGAACTCCTGCAGCGGACCGATGAGTTGATGGAAGAGCAGTCGGCTCTTCGCAAGGAGACCGCCGACGCAGAAGATGAGAAGATGTCCGGGGAACTGGCCGGGGAACAGGAAGGGCTGGCCGAGAAGACCGAGGAACTGATGGAGGATGTCGGGGAAACCGCTTCAGAAATGAGCGAGGAGTTCCCGGATGCTTCCGAGAAGATGCAGGAGGATTCTCCTTCGCCCTCGGAGCCAATGCGAGATGCGGCCCAGGAGATGGAAAACCCCGGCGGCCAGCCCGACAGTTCACAAAAGGAGGCCGAAAAGCAACTCCTGAAGCTCTACTGGAGAATCGCCCGGGCACAGTCGATGATTCAGGGGAAGATGGATGCGGAGACTCTGGAAGGTTTTGAAAAACTGACGGCGGCGAGCCTGGAGCTGTCTCTTCGCATTGAAAACCGGAGTCAGGAAGTTCAAAGCCTGCTCCGCGCCGGGCAGGATCAGCAAAGAGAATCTTCCCGGCAGCAGATGAACCTGCTTCGAAGTGCCGAGCGTTTTCAGGAGGCGATGCAGGAGCTTTCCCGGAAGTCCCTGACTCTGGCCCCTCTGGCCAACCGCCTGGGTCGTCGCCTTCTGGAGGGTCTCAAGGAAAGTGTCTCCGGTCTGGAGGCCGGCAAGGCCATGCAGGCCCTGAAGTCCACTCATGTCTCTCTCGATGCGGCCAACCGGATTTCCATCGAACTGCTTCACGGAATGCAAATGGAAGGACAGGGCGGGGGTTCCTGCTCATCCCCGGGGAGTCTCGGGCAGATGAAGTCCATGCTCCAGAAACAGGAACAGCTGAACCGGGAAAGCGGGCAGATGAAGGAGCAGATGGGTCCCGGAGGACTGAGCCCCGGCGAGCGGGCCGCCCTGCAGCGTCTCAAGGCGGAGCAGGGAAAAATCCGCGAGGGCATGGGAGAGATGATGGAGGGAGGCGAGTCCTCTCTGGGCCGCCTCGACCGGATTCTCGAAGACATGAAGCAGGTGGAGAAGGATCTCGCCGAAGGACGGCTCAGCGACGAGACACTTCGAAGGCAGGAGAAGATTTTCGATAACATGCTCGACGCCCAGCGATCTCTTCACCGGAGGGATTTCAAGCGAGAGAGAAAGAGCCGAAGCGCTGAGGATCTTCGGCCCCTCTGGCCCGGTGACCGGGAGTCGGACGATCCCATGGCCGCCCTGAGGGATGCCATTCGCCGCGGTCTGCGGGAAGAAGCTCCTGCGGAGTACGAGGAGCTCATTCGCGACTACTATCGAAGTCTTCTGGAGAGTGAAAGGAAGCGGCTCCGATGAGGGTTCTTGTTTTACTATTCCTCGCCCTGCCTCTGCTGGCTCGTGAGCTTCCTCCGGAAAGAGCCATTTCCTCTTCCCTGCGCGAGGCCGAGTTTTACGAAAGAAGTGGCAGGCCGGACCTGGCTCTCGGGATCATTGAGGGGCTTCTGGAAGCTTACCCGGATCAGGATCGTCTTCGCTTTCAGTATGCGAAGAGCCTTGGCAACATGGCTCGCTACGAGGAAGCCGACAGCCTTCTGAAGCTTCTCGCAGAAGAGGCTCCCCAGAGCCGGGCCTACCTCATTGAGCGTGCGAGCCTTCTTCTTTCTGCAGGAAGGGAAGAAGAGGCGACCGGACTTCTCGAGGGGCTTTACCAGACGAGAAAGCACTATCGTGACTACCAGGACATTGCCGAGGTCTGGCAGCGGGCCGGTCATTACGACAAGTCCAGGAACACGCTACAACGCGGTTTGCAGGAACTTCCGATCGGGGAAGAGGCGGGGAGGGGCCTTCTTCTTGTTCGCCTGATGGAGGAAGAACTTCTTTCAGGGAAAGAGGAGGAGATCCTCGCACTCTTGTCGGAAGAGGAAAGTCACTTTACTTCCGGCGGACAATGGAAGTTCGTGCTGCGAAAGGCCAGCGAGCTTCTTCTTCAAAGCGAGAGATCCGGGGACCTTCTTGCACCCGCCGACAGCCTTTCAGAAATTGATAAAGACGGCAGTCTCGCCGCCCCGCTTCGGCAGATCTACTTTCGATCCGGAGAGTGGGAGTCCTATGTGAGGGAGGTTCTCCGAAGCTCGTTTTATCCGGAGGGGGGAAGCCGTGCCCGCTGGATCCATCGGGAGGCTCTTCGCCTGAAGCACCGGGACGCTGCGGCTCCTCTCTGGGAAGCCCTCGTGGAAGAGAAGAATCACTCGCTGTCCATGGAGGCTCAGGAGCAGCTTCTGCTCATGCGCCTGAACCTGGACCGACAGCAGCGTTTGCAGGGAATCCCGGCAGACAGGAAATCCATGGACGGGATTCTCGGAGAAATCCGGGGACTGCTCGAGGAGAGCCAGCCCCTCGAAGGCGCTCTTTCTCTTGTGATTCTGGAACAGGAACTTCTTCGCCTGCGCTTGGGTCGCGTGCAGGAGGCAGACGCTCGCCTCTCCGAAGAACGCCTGCGAAAGAAACGGCCCTGGAATGCCCGGACACTTCCCCTGCTCGAGGAGCAGGAAGGGCTGAATCTCATGGCTCTCGGCGAACTGAAGGAGGCAAGGGAGCACTGGGACCGGCTTTCCCGCATCTATTCGAGTCGCCCGAACATTGCCCAGCTTGCCCGCTTTCATTCCTTCGAGCTGGGGGCGATTCTCGACTCCGCGTCTGCTGCTCGCGACAGCCTGGCCGCTTTGGCCAAGGAGGATCCTTCCTCGCTTTTGGCGAACGACTGCCTTTCCCGCGCTCTCTTTCTTGCGGAAATCGATTCCTGGCCCCGTGCTCTTGGTGAACTGGGACTCCGAAGCCTGAGCCTGGAGCTTCAGGCAAAACCTGTCGAAGCGGCGGCCTTGCTCCATAGCTTTTGCGAGGAGTTTCCCGAAGAGGAACCCCTGCCCTCCCTCCTTCTTCGCATCGGGGATCTACAGAGCCTTGCCCTCCGGGGGGAGGCCGCCCGGGAATCCTGGCTTCGCCTGTCCCGCGACTTTCCCGAAGACCTGCGCCGCCCGCTCGCCCTTGAGCGCGCCGCCCGTATCAGTCTGGACATGGGCGACGGCGAAACCGCCAGTAGGATTCTGGATCAGTTACTGGAAGAGCATCCCGAGAGTCTCTTCCGCCCCTCGCTACGCGATCTTGCCGAAGCCCTGGAGGAATGGTCATGAAGAGACTGCTGTGGATCCCCCTTCTCTGGGCACTTCCCCTTTCGGCGGACTTGCTGATCCCCATGGATCTGGTACAGACTGATCACCTGAAGGCCTATGGCCTGGTCTTTCATGTACTTCAGGAAGAAGGGGAAGCCTGGTGGCTTCTGAATTACCGGGGAGGTTCCTTTCTTCTTCCCTCTTCCACATTCGCAAAAAGAGAGGCTTCCCGCATGGGGGTCAAGCTGGAGGAAGTGCGAGCGGGGGAGAAGGTCGGCATCTTTGCCACAATTGAAGAAAACAACATGGAAAAGGTGCTGCTGGAAAAAGCTCCGGAGATGGCCATCTATGCCCCGCCGACCAAGCAGCCCTGGGATGATGCCGTGATGCTGGCTCTGGAGTATGCGGAGATCGACTACACTTTGCTCTATGACGGGGAGGTACTCCGTGGTGATTTGAGCGACTTTGACTGGTTGCACCTGCACCATGAGGACTTCACCGGACAGTACGGGAAGTTCTACGCCTCCTATCGCAGGGAGGTCTGGTATCGAAAGCAGCAGCGCCTCTTCGAGAAACTGGCCGCCGAGGCCGGCTTCCCTTCGGTCAGCGAGCACAAGAAGGCAGTGGCCCGGGCGATTCGAGGTTTCGTGGATCGCGGTGGCTTTCTCTTTGCCATGTGTTCGGCAACGGACAGCTTCGACATATCCCTGGCCTCTGAAGGAATCGACATCGTGGACAGCCCTTTTGACGGCAATCCGCCCGGGATCGGTTTTCAGGAGAAGCTCGACTTCGGAAAATCACTTTGCTTCGAGGACTTTCACCTGATTCCCGGGCCCATGGTCTACGAGTTCAGCGACATTGATGCGACGGGGCAGGCTGCGCAAAGAGGAGAGGGGCGTGACTGGTTTACGCTCTTTGAGTTCTCTGCGAAGTTCGATCCGGTTCCCTGCATGCTTGTGCAGAATCATGTTTCCGTCGTTTCCGGTTTCATGGGCCAGACTACCAGCTATCACAAACGCTTCCTGAAAGATCATGTGACAGTGATGG
This sequence comes from Candidatus Krumholzibacteriia bacterium, assembly GCA_030748535.1. NCBI lineage: Bacteria > Candidatus Krumholzibacteriota > Candidatus Krumholzibacteriia > Candidatus Krumholzibacteriia bacterium. Next base: position 17,139 of record JASMLU010000010.1, on the reverse strand, counting down.
GAGAGGTGGAGGGAGCCGAAGAGGTTCGCTATTTGCACGGAAAGAGCGGACAGGGCACCTTTACCTTTCTCGGGGGCCATGACCCGGAGGACTATTTCCACCGCGTCGGAGATCCTTCCACCGAGCTGTCCCTGCACCCTCATTCGCCCGGATACCGCCTGATTCTCAACAACGTTCTCTTTCCCGCAGCAGAGAAAAAGGAGCGCAAGACCTGAGTCTGGATTCGGTGTCGGTGTTTATGTTATAATCACTCTTCACCCCATGGCCTTACGGTATGCGCACTCGGGAGGATCCATGCGTCATCTTGTGCTTCTGCTTCTCGTGTTATTCTCTCTAACCGCACTCGCAGAAATGGATGTTGACGGGATTGAGGAACTTCTGCCTCGCCATGAAACCCGCGCCGAACGCCTGAAGTGGGAAGGCCGGGAAGACGAGATGCCTGACCGGGATCGTATGAGCGACCCGCCGCCCCAGGCTCCTGTTCGTAATGTAGCCGAATGGGAACCGGCCACGGGCGTGATCGTTCGCTATCCCCTGGGACTTCCCTACAGTTTGCTCCGCGATTTTGACGATGATGTCACCCTGCACGTGGTGGTCTCGAACGGCTCCTATAACAGCGCGGTCAGCAACCTGACGAACAATGGCGTGGACATGGACAGGGTGGAGTTCCTGATCCGGAGCAATGACTCCATCTGGACTCGCGACTACGGCCCCTGGTATGTCTTCGATGGAAACGGTGATGTGAACATCATCGACCATACCTACAATCGCCCCTGGCGCCCGAACGACAACATGATTCCCGTCTACTTCGGCCAGCAGCAGGGCATTCCCGTCATTAGCCACGACATGTTCCACACCGGCGGCAACTACATGACCGATGGCCACCACATCAGCATGTCCACGGAACTGGTCTATAACGAGGCGTCCAGCAACAACGGCATGAACTCCTCGCAGGTCGATCAACTCATGTTCAACTATTACGGCGTGGAGGATTACGAGGTTCTCGATTACATCGAGAGCGGGGGCATCCATCACATTGACACCTGGGCGAAGTTCCTTGATGAGGAAACCGTGCTGGTCAAGGAAGTCTGGCCCAGCCACCACACCTACACGAAGCTCAATCAGCGGGCGGCCCTGATCGCCAGCCTTCAGGCTTCCACGGGACGCAACTATCAGGTGCATCGGGTCTATTGCCATGACATCGGCTGGAGTGATCCCGCCAGTTACACGAACAGCCTCATCCTCAACGACTGTGTCTATGTGCCCACCTTCGGCAACAGCTCCTATGACAATCAGGCTCTTCAGGCCTATGAAGATGCGATGCCGGGCTACACGGTGAGTGGCTACTACTACAGTGGATTCATCACAGACGACGCTCTTCACTGCCGCGCAAAGGGTGCCTACGATGCGGGGATGTTGCGGGTGGAGCACGTTCCGCTTCGGGAGGAAATGACCGGGCCGGTGGAGATCACGGCCCTCGTGGATGATCGAAGTGAGAGCGGTGTTTCTGTCGTGGAACTGCATTACCGTTTTGCCGGAGAGTTCTGGCAGACGATCAACATGAGCGCACAGGGCGGCGATCTCTATGCCGCTGAGATTCCCTCTCCGGTTTCCGACACCAGCGTGGACTACTACATTCACGCCGAAGACAACAGCGGCCGCGTGGAGGGTATGCCCCGCGTGGAACCTGCTCACTGGTACAACTTTTCCATCCTTGCCGGCGACATGACTTCCGCAGGTCCCGCCTCTGCGCCAGCGAGACTGAATGCGGCCTACCCGAATCCCTTCAATCCGAAGACCACCTTTTCCTTCGAACTGGAGTATGCGGATCCGGTACTTCTTCAGGTTTTTGATTCTTCCGGGCGCCTGATTCGCAGTCTGATCGACGGGCCCTGCCAGCCGGGGACAACAGAAGTGGACTGGGATGGCCGTGATGATGCCGGTCGCCGTCTGGCCTCCGGGGTCTATCACTACCGACTGCGTGCTGCGGGGATCCAGTACAGCCGCCCCGTGGTTCTGGCGAAGTAAGCCGACGAGACACTGTTTACCCAAGCCCTTCTGCCTGTCAGGGGGGCTTGGGTTTTGAATCCATGCACCCTAATTCACGAAGTTTCAACAAGTTCCATGCTTTCCTGCTTGACCAACCGAGATGTCGGATGTATTCTGATATCCGAAACAGGCTGTGGACCCGCCGAACCCCCTGGGTGCGCAGCCTTTCTTTTGGGTTGAAGGGAGGTGAGGACCCCGTCGGGTCCAATCATGGAGAAATTTCCCCAATGTCTCAAGTGTGAGAACGGTGATCTCCTGCCGCTCAGTGACTATGGCCGTGATGGTGCGACCATCCAGTACAAGGCCTGGGTCTGCAGCAATCCGGAATGCGGACACAACATTCGCATCGACAACGGAGAGCTCAGCATTGGCAGGCCTCTGGGCGATCGCGACCGCTAGATGAAGCGGTTTCCCGAACCCCCCTCTTCGGGGGGTTTTTTTATGCCCGGAATTCCCGAAAGAGGAGGGAGGAGAAGAAGGCAAAGAGAGTCAGCCCCAGAAGAATCCAGCGCAGAGGGTGAAGAGCGAAGGGGGAGTCGAGAAACACGGCAGACTCCGTGGCGGGCCAGTTCCACAATGCGATGAGATTGGCGAGGTTCCAGCTACCGTGGGCAATGACGGCAAGTGTCAGATTCCGGCTCTTCCCCAGGATCAGGGCAAACCAGACTCCCAGGATCGCCACGGCCGGTGCCGAGAAGAGGGGATGGATCACTCCGAAGAGCAGGCCGCTGATCAGGGCTGCCGGAAAGAGCGACATCCGGCGATCCAGCAAACGGAAGGCGACACCCCGAAAGAGGATTTCCTCTCCCAGGGGCACCAGCACGGCGATTCCCAAAAAGAGAAGGCTAGCTTCAAGAATCCCCCCCGGAATCATCCACTCCATCATCTTCAGGTACTCCGGATTCGGAGGGAAGTGTCTGGCGAAGGGGATGCTCAGAGTTTCCAGAGGAGGAACCAGGCTCAGGGTGGCTCCGACCACGAGAAGCATCTCCTTCCAGGAAGGAAGGCGAAGCTCAAAGCAGCTCGGGAAATCCACTCCCGCTTTCCAGCAGAGGAAGATGAAGGGCAGGACAATGCCCGCACCCACGCCCATACAGAGTCCCAGTCCCATCGACAGGGCCGACTTCCCCGCAAGCAGGATGCTCCCTGCCAGAAGCTGATGGAGAAAGAGGGACAGCCCCGCAAAGAGCAGGAGGAACCAGGGGCGATGGAAATCCAGCAGTGAGTTTCGACTCATGGGCGAAGTATCGCCCATGCTTCATAAAGAAGCAAGATGGGCTTTGACTTCCCGGGCTGTCGGGATACAATCCACCCGGTACGATTTTACTTTCACTCAAGGAGCCCCCATGAATCTGATTCTCTTTGTTCTCCTTTTTCTGGCCGGCCTGGGCCTGGTCTTCTTCGGCTCCTCTGCACAAATGCAGGCGGGTCGTCCGAAGACCGTCGGGAGCCTGATGGCTCTTGTCGGGCTGATCGGAATCGTGGTTCAGAGTGTGGTTTCCATCCCCGCCGGCCATGTCGGCCTGAAAGATCTCTTCGGAAAAGTCTCCGACGAGGTTCTCAATCCGGGGATTCACCTCGTGAACCCTCTGCTGACCGTAAGACACATGGATGTCCGCACCCAGGAGATTACGGAAACGGCGACCGTGCCCAGCAAGGAAGGGATGAATGTCCGGCTGGATCTTTCCATCCTCTATCGTCTGGACCGCACCATGACTGCCGATGTGTATCGCGGCATCGGAATGGATTATGCCCAAGTCTTCATCATTCCACAGCTTCGTGCAAAGGTTAGAGGTGCGACGACCAATTTCGAGGCCAAGGCACTCTACACTTCTCAGCGCGAGGCGATCGCGTCCTCCATTCTGGGGGAACTGATCCCGGTCTTTGAGGCCCGCGGGGTTGTTCTCGAAAAGGTGCTGCTTCGTTCAGTCACCTTGCCGACCACCGTGGCCCAGGCGATCGAGCAGAAACTTCAGGCCGAGCAGGAAGCCGAGCGCATGAAGTTCGTTCTTGATCGGGAAGGTCGCGAAGCCGAGAGAAAGCGCATCGAGGCCAAGGGAATCCGGGACTTCCAGCGGATCGTCAGCGAGGGGATCAATGAGAACCTTCTTCGCTGGAAGGGCATCGAGGCCACGGAGAAACTGTCCAACAGTCCCAATGCGAAGATCGTCGTGGTGGGTGGCGAGGACGGTCTTCCCCTGATCTTCAACACGGGGAAATAGCCTGCCATGTTTCTTCTGACTGCCTCAGAAATGAGGGAACTGGATCGGAAGACGATCGAGGGCGGCCATGTTTCCGGGACGGAATTGATGGAGCGCGCGGGGCGGGGAGTCTATGACATCATCCGCCAGCGTTTTTCATCGCGACTGGAGCGCCGTCGCATTGTGCTGCTTTGCGGCAAGGGAAACAACGCGGGCGATGGCTTTGTCATCGCCCGCCACCTTATGGAGGCCGGTGCCCTTGTGACGCTCTTCCTGCTCGCCCCCCCTGCGGAGCTTCAGGGAGATGCCAGGGATGCCTTTGAAAAACTGCTTCCCCTTCAGCCCGAGATCTTCCCGCTTTCAGACGATGCCGGCCGCAGCCTCTGCGCTCAACAGCTGGAGGCATGCGATCTGGCCATAGATGCTCTCTTTGGCACGGGCCTGAAGGGGGGCCTGCGGGAGCCGGGTCTTTCTGCGGTGAACATCCTGAACCGCCATGCCCCCCGTGTCCTGTCCGTGGATCTTCCCAGCGGGCTATCCGGGGACGATGAGAGCGTCGAGGTCTGTGTGGAAGCCGACCTGACGGCCACGATCGGCTTTGCAAAGACGGGGCTTTGCGGAGAGCCTCGCTGCGGGGAAATCCTGCGTGTGGACATCGGTTTCCCGCCGGACCTGTCCGCAAAAACAGCCGGGGATCTTCGGGCACTCGATGCAGAGGAAGCCCGGAAGCGGCTGCCGCTGGTCTCTTCCCGGGAACACAAGTATCAGCGAGGGTCTGTACTCATTGTTGCGGGTTCGACTGCCTATGGCGGCGCTCCTCTGCTCACGGCCTCAGCGGCGCTTCGCAGTGGCGCAGGCATGGTTCGATTGGCTCTGCCAGCTTCCCTGGTTCCGCTTCTTCAGGCTCGCCTGCCTTCGGTGATTGCCCATTCGCTTCCCGAAGAAGAGGATGGCAGTCTTGGCGAAGCCGCCTTCGAGGAACTGTCCCGACTGGAACCTCGCTGGGACGCTCTTGGCATCGGTCCCGGTCTCGGGCGTTCTCCGGAAACTCTCTTGTCCCTTCGCCAGTGGCTGGAAGCGGTGGAGATTCCCGCAGTCATTGATGCCGATGCCCTTTTTGCCTGGAAAGAGGACTTCGATGCCCTCTCCCTGCATCCTGCCCCCCGGGTTCTCACTCCCCACAGCGGAGAACTGGGAGCCCTTCTGGGGAAAAGCAGCCAGAAAGTGAACCGGCAGCGGATGAAGATTCTGCGTTCCCTGGATCCCGGGAACCGGGTGCTTCTGCACAAGGGGGCCGCCACGATGATTCGAGGCGGGGGGGCGGAGATTTACGGACTTCTCAGCGGACACCCCTCCATGGCACGCGGGGGAAGCGGCGATCTTCTGACGGGACTGATCGCCGGTATCCTGGCCCAGGGTTCCGAGCCTCTTGATGCAACACTTCTTGCGGCCTGGATCCACGGAGAGGCAGGAAGACGAGCCGGAATCAGCCGGGGAAGAGCTGCGCAGTCGGAAGACCTGATTCCGGAGTTCGCCGCTGCCTGGCATCAACTGGAGAATCCTCTTTCGGTCACCTGGGACGATGAATGATCTTTCTCGGCATCGAAACCAGTTGTGATGACAGCTCGGTGGGTCTCTATTGCAGCGAGCGCAAGGGTCTTGCCATGCTCATGGCAACGCAGCTGGAGCACCGCGAGTTCGGGGGAATTGTCCCGGAGATCGCAAGCCGCGCCCACCTGAAAAACCTGCCTCCCGTTCTGGGAGCCTGTCTGGAAGATGCCCATCTGGAGCTCTCCGACATCGACGCCATTGCGGTGACCCGCGGTCCCGGTCTTCTGGGCTCTCTTCTGGTGGGGGTCTCCTTTGCCCGGGCCCTGGGCGAGAACCTGGGTCTTCCCGTTCTCGATGTTCATCACATTGAAGCCCACCTTCTGGCTAACCATCTGGAAAGGGACATGGAGTTTCCTTCCCTGGCTCTTCTGGTTTCCGGAGGGCACAGCCAGGTGATCCTCGCCAAGGCTCCGGGACAGTACCAGCTTCTTGCCACGACTCGTGATGATGCCGCCGGAGAGGCCTTCGACAAGGTGGCCAAGGTGATGGGTTTGAAATTTCCCGGGGGCCCTAAGATCGAGAAACTTGCCCACAGCGGAGATCCCGCCGCTCTTCCCTTTCCCCGCGTTCGCATGAAGGACAGAAGCCAGGATTTCAGTTTCTCGGGACTGAAGACCGCGGCCCGCCTGGCCTGGGAGGGGGGAGCTTCGGAGGGGAGCATGGCCGATTTCGCTGCCTCCTTTCAGGCGGCCGTGATCGGGCAACTGATGGACCGCTCTCTGGAATTGGCCCGGGGCCGTTTGCTTCGAGCCTTCTATCTGGCAGGCGGCGTGGCTGCAAATCGCCGCCTTCTGGAAGAAGCGGAATCACGTTTCGCCCCTCTGGATATTCCTGTCTATGCCCCCCGCCCGGCCTGGTGTACGGACAATGGCCTGATGGTTGCCTGTGCAGGATTTTTCCGGCATGAAGCCGGGATTACCGCCTCCGAAAACCTGGAGCCATTCAGCCGGGGGCTCATTGAGAGCTGGGCTCCCTAGGCTTCCCGGTCCTTCCTTCCCGTTTCTTTCTCCAAAAGCCTCATCCTTTCTTTTGCCGCCTCGAAGGGGAAAGCCCTCAAGGTCTTGTCCGATAGGCCGATATGGATTCTGCGGGCACATCCCTTGCTTTGCAGTGGCAAAGGGCGGGGAGGTTCCCGCCAAATCCGGAGACAAGCATGGAAGCTCCAACGATTCTGGTAATCGAGGACGACGCTGCAATCCGGCGCATCATGGAGTTTCAACTCCAGCGCGCCGGATACCGTGTTGTCGCGACCGACAATGGCGAGGAAGGTCTTGAGATCGCACGATCCCTTCAGCCGGATCTGCTGCTTCTCGATGTCATGCTTCCCCGCATGGACGGCCATGAGGTTTGTCGCCAGATTCGCAGGGACTTCAAGATCTCCCAGACACCGATCATCATGCTGACGGCTCGCAGTGAGTTGCGGGACCGGATTTCCGGGCTCGAGCAGGGCGCGAACGATTACATTTCCAAGCCCTATGATCAGGTGGAAATCCTGGCCCGGATTCGCAACCTCCTGGCGCTGGCCCGAAACCAGCGGGAAGCCAATCCCCTGACCGGCCTTCCCGGCAATCCGGCCATCGAGTCGGAACTGACGCGCAGGATGCAGGCCGGAGAGGACTTCGCTTTCCTCTACATCGACATCGACAACTTCAAGGGCTTCAACGACACCTACGGCTACGCCAAGGGAGATCAGGCCATCAAGATCCTGGCGGAAATCCTCAGCGAGCAAAGTCAGGAGCGCGAGGGAGAGGACATCTTCACGGGCCATGTCGGTGGCGATGATTTCGTCATGATTGCCCACAGGGAGAGCGGCGGGAAGATCGCCGAGGAGATTGTCGAGCGTTTCGACCTGCGGAAGAAAGAACTCTTCCGCATGGCCGACCTCAAGCGCGGCTTCCTTTCGGTTCTCGATCGACAGGGAGTGGAGCGTCGTGTGCCCTTGATGACGCTGACCATCGCACTGCTCAGGAACCAGGACGACAAGTTCCAGCATGTCGGGCAGTTGAGTGATGCAGCCTTTGAATTGAAAAAGTTCGGAAAGAGTTTCGCCGAGAGCATCGTGGTATGCGAGCGCCGGGGCGAGAGGGATTCGCAGGACAGTGAATCGAGTGAAACCCACGCAAGCCCGGACCTTCGGGCAGGAACCTGATCGGAAGGGAGCCATCGTGTTTCAGGGAAAAGTACTGGTCGTTGACGACGAGGTCTACATTCTCCACATCCTTGACTTCAGCCTTGGTGCAGAGGGCTTTGAGGTAATTACCGCCGCCGATGGCGAGCAGGCCCTGGCCAAGGCTCGCGCCGAAAGACCGGACCTGATCGTGATGGACATCATGATGCCCCGTCTCGACGGCTATGAAACCTGCCGCCGCCTGAAGAGCTATCCGGAAACCCGCGAGATCCCGGTCTTGCTTCTGACTGCCCGGGGACGCGAGGAAGACCGGCAGAAGGGTATTGACTGTGGCGCAGATGACTACATTACGAAACCTTTCAGCCCGAACAAGCTGATCCGCCGGGTCAGTGGAATTCTGGGCATCAAGAGCTAGTACCGGTCTTACTCGGGCCTGCGCGATCCCCCCGGAACAAAGTCCGGGGGGATTGCATTTTCTGATTTCCCGCCCCTTCCTTCCCCTGCCGGAATCCGCTAGAATGCATACTTCCCCTTCTCTGGAGGATCATGACACGGGCCGCCGCGACCCCGAAGAAAAGCAAGCCGGAGCCTCGCTATTTGGACATAGCGCCGGTGCTTCCCCTGCGTCGCGTTTTCAGCTATCGGGTTCCCGGGGGTGTGGAAACCCCGGCAGCAGGCAGCCGGGTAAGGATTCCCTTCGGATCCGGAACAGAAACAGGTTTTGTAATTTCCGTTCGCAGTGCCGGAAGTCTGGATCCTGCGCTGCGTCGCCAGCCGAACCGCATTCGTGAAATCGGAGAGGTGCTGGATCCGTTTCCCTGGCTGGACGCATCACTTCTGTCTCTGGGCCGCTGGATTGCCGACTACTATGGAAGTTCTCTGGGAGAGGCTCTTCGTGCCATGGTTCCGGTGCGCCCGCTGATCCGGCCACGCGCAGTTCCGGAAATACCCGAACCAGAAGCGGCGAAGATTCCCCGCCTGACCCGGGAGCAATCCCTTGCCATGGACGAGCTTCATCCCTTTCTCGACAAGGCTGCTTATGCCTCCTTTCTGCTTCATGGAACCACGGGAAGTGGGAAGACGGAGATTTACCTGAGATCCATCGAGAAAGTGATTGCCAGGGGGAAGCAGGCCATCGTCCTGGTTCCCGAGATCAGCCTGACCCCGCAGATGGCTCGCCGCTTTCGGGAGCGGCTGGGAACTCGTGTAGGCATCTTCCACAGTGGCCTGAGTGCAAGCGAACGATTCGGGGTCTGGACTGCGGCCCGCAAGGGGGACTTGTCGGTGGTTCTCGGCCCCCGGTCTGCGGTTTTCGCTCCCTTTTCCAATTTGGGTCTGGTGATTCTCGATGAGGAACACGACTCTTCTTATAAACAGAGCGAGAAGCCACGCTACCATGCACGCAGCGTTGCCCTGATGCGAGCCCGCCGTGCGGGAGTTCCGGTGATCCTCGGCTCTGCCACGCCGAGTCTGGAAAGCCTGCACAATGTGGACAAGGGCAAGTTCCGCCTTCTGGAGCTTCCCCACCGGGTCGCCGGCGGTCACCGCCCCCGGATCGAAATTGTGGATCTCTGTGGCGAGGAGGATGGACTTTTCTCACTTCCCCTTGCGAGCGCTCTCGAGGAGTGCCTCGCAAGGGGGGAGAAGGCCATGCTTCTTCTCAATCGCCGGGGACACAGCCGCCTTCGTCTCTGTGCTTCCTGCGGAGAGGTACTCAAGTGCAGTCGTTGCGATATCAGCCTGACCTACCATTCGGGGCGCAATCGCCTGCTTTGCCACTACTGCGGACAGGAGAGGGCTCTCCCGAAGGCCTGCCCGGAGTGCGGCAAGACGAAGTGGAATCTTTCGGGTCTGGGAATCGAACAGGTGGAGATGGATCTGAAGATGCGCTTCCCGGGCTATCCCGTCTTGCGGATGGACTTCGACAGCACCCGGAAGAAAGGAGCTCATGCTACGATCCTCGCTGAGTTTTCCCAGCCCGGGCCCTCCCTTCTTCTCGGCACCCAGATGATCGCCAAGGGACACCACATTCCGGAAGTGACCCTCGTCGGCGTGATCTCTGCGGACACGGGTCTATTTCTTCCCGACTTCCGGGCGGCGGAGCGAAGCTGGCAGTTGCTTGAACAGGTTTCCGGGCGCAGTGGCCGGGGGGATCTCCCTGGTCGGGTCATGATCCAGACCTGGCACCCCGAGCACCGGGTTCTCGGGAGCCTCTCCCGCGATGATGCCTCCTCTTTTCTGGAGGAAGAGCTTCAGGAAAGGCGGCAACTGGCCTATCCACCCTGGAAAAAGCTGAGCAGCCTGCTGGTTTCCGCACCGCAAGAGACATTGGCACTGAGGGCGGCAGAACTCCTGATTCAACGCTTCTATGAGCAGTGGCCACGACATCGTCTGGACATTCTCGGGCCGGTGGAAGCCCTTCTTCCCCGCCTGAAGGGGCGTTTCCGGCAGCAGATTCTCTTCAAGGGAAACCTCAGTCGGGAGCAGAAAGCCTGGTTCCCCGAGACCTTCTCCGGGATCCAGAAAGAACTGCGAAGAAGTGGCGCCCTGCAACTGGAAATCGATGTGGACCCGGAGGCTCTCCTCTAGCTCTTTCCCCTCCGGATGCCTTGACTTTTCATCACTTGCGAAGTACCGTCCAATGGTTCCCCAAGATAGGGATTCTTGAAACGGACTGGCATTGCTCGATTCCCTCCCGCCAGCCGGCACTCTTCGAAGGTCCAAGGAGGATTGGTCTGGAATGAAGTACGCGAACCTATTCACGACAGGTATTCTGGCTCTCCTCGCTCTCCTGATGGGCTGCAACTCCATGCAGACCTCCAGTGCGATTCTTCGCTATCAGCAGGGCGAGTTCGAGATGGCCGAGAGCCTTTGCGTGGAGGCCCTGAAGGTGAACTCCGAGGACGGAGAGGCATTCTTCTATATGGCTCTCGCGCAATCCGAGCTTCAGGATTACCGCAGCGCCTATGACAACTTCCGCAAGGCTTCCGAAATGAAGCCCGAGCGCCTGGAATTGGCCGAAGCGAACATCGAGAAGAACTGGCGCGATGTTTATAATGAAGGGGTGAGCTACACCCGCGATGAGAACTTCGATGTTGCCATCGAGTTCTTCACGCTGGCCACGGAGGCGAATCCCGAGAACCCCAAGGGTTACAGCAACCTGTCGAAGGCCTACTGGTCCAAGGCGGAGAAGATCCGGAAGCTCGACCGCTTCGAGTATCTCTCCCTCCTGCAGGCTTCCTTGGAGAACCTGGAACTGGCCCTTCCTCTGGAAACCGAAGAAGAGGCCCGTGAGGGAACCGCACGCCTGCTTTGCACCGTTCTCGGCAACCTGTATGTGAACAGTTCCGACGGGGATCGCGATCCCTTCCTCACCCGTTACCGTGAGGTGACCGGAGAGTATCCCGATTACTACAGCACTCACGAGGCCTTCGGCTACATCCTCTATGAAGAGGGACAGAGGAACAAGACCTTCTACCCCTTCGCGGGACAGGCTCTTGCCCAGGCCGCCAAGCTTCGTGAGAAGGCTCAGGATCCCGAAGGTGAAGTGGCCATGTTCGCCGGTGTCGCCTTCATGACAGCCCAGCTTTTCGAGCAGGCTTCTGTCAACTTCGACATCGCTCTCGGAATCAATCCGAATGACCAGCAGCTCTGGTACTACAAGGAGTTCTGCGACTACAAGAACCTGAATTTCCAGGAAGCGATTCGTGCGGCAAAGATGCTCCAGGACAGCTTCAAGAGTGCGGATCCGGAAGTCTTCAAGATTCTCTTCCTCTGCTACAAGGATCTCGCCGTAGCCGCGGACGAGGGCGGAGACAATGAGGGTTTCCTCGCCAACCGCACCCTGTATGAAGACTCCTACCGGGCCTTTGCGACCTACAAGGGTCTGGCCGATGACACTCCTCCCCTGCTCCTTTCCCAGGCGGAACTTGCCGAGCAGGAGCGTCGTGAGAACGCGCTCTATGAGAAGGATGAAGTTGCCATTCTGGACGCGGAAATCGAGGGTCGCTTCATCAAGGGAACCCTGCTGAACAAGCGGGAAGATCTCGTGGAATATGTGGAAGTTACCATCGACATTCTTGATGAGATGGGCGAGGTCATCGACAACGCCTATGCCGAGGTCGAGGAAATCGAGTCCGAGCAGGAAGTGGAGATTTCCGCCTTCTTCTCGGCCGATCCCGAAGAAGTGGCCGGCTTTGAGGTCACCGACCTCCTGATCGAATAGGAATACCCCCCGGGGCAGGCCTTCCCCAGGGGGCTTTTCTAAACAATGACTTTACAAGGCCTTGCACTGTCGGATCTTGACAGGAACCACAGAATACGGTAGATTTGTACTGAAGGGGCCCTTTCCGGCTCCCTGGATTCCAAATCAAGATCCATGATTACGAAAGCAAACCGCTTTCGCACGCACCATTTCCGGAGCAACACAATTTGAAAAGCGATATCGAAGAAAAGACAAGCCGCCCCCGGCGACGCCCGTCCAAGCGACCCTCCCGCAGACATTCTCCCCGCACTCCCCAGTCTCTCGGGGAACATCCCAATGGCGAAGACGCCGATCCGGATATCGTCACACGCGACGGGGCCAATGGGCAGGTCACGGACATTGCAGACCTGAAAAAGCAGACGATTCAGGAGCTTTCCGAAAAGGCCGCCGAGCTCGAAATCGAGGGCGCCAGTTCCATGAGGATGCAGGAACTGATCTTCCGCATCATCGAAGCGCAGATTCAGGCCAAGGGTTTTATCTTTGCCGAAGGGGTGCTGCAGATCCTGGGCGAGGGCTATGGCTTCCTTCGTTCCCCCGACTACAACTACCTTCCCGGGCCCGATGACATTTACATCAGCCCCAGCCAGATCAAGAAGTTCGACCTGCGTACCGGAGATACGATTACCGGCCAGGTTCGCCCACCCAAGGACAACGAGCGTTATTTTGCGCTTCTGCGAGTGGAGGCCATCAATCATGAGGCTCCTGTTCTGGGCAAGGGCAAGATCTTCTTCGATAACCTGACCCCCCTTTACCCCGAGCAGAAGCTGGAACTGGAGTACGATCCCAAGGATCTTACGACTCGTGTGGTGGATCTGCTCATGCCCATTGGTCTCGGCCAGCGCGCCCTGATCGTGGCTCCTCCGAGAACGGGAAAAACGGTTCTGTTGAAGAACATCGCCAATGCGATTGCCACGAACCACGAGGATGTGGCCCTTATCGTTCTGCTCATTGACGAGCGTCCAGAAGAAGTGACCGACATGCAGCGATCGGTAAACGGCGAGGTCGTCAGTTCAACCTTCGATGAGCCGGCCGACCGTCACGTGGCCGTTTCCGACATGGTCATGGAGAAGGCGAAGCGTCTGGTGGAGGCGGGTCGCGACGTGGTGATTCTTCTTGATTCCATTACCCGCCTTGCCCGCGCTCACAACTCCGTGGTTCCCCATTCGGGCAAAATCCTGTCCGGCGGTGTGGACAGCAATGCGCTACAGCGCCCCAAGCGTTTCTTCGGTGCTGCGAGAAACATTGAGCAGGGCGGCAGCCTGACGATCATTGCAACGGCCCTGATTGAAACCGGAAGTCGTATGGACGAGGTGATCTTCGAGGAGTTCAAGGGAACCGGTAACTCGGAGATCGTTCTCGACCGTCGCCTCAGCGACAAGCGTATCTACCCGGCCATCGACATCTTCCGCAGCGGAACGCGAAAGGAAGAGTTACTGCTCGGGGAAACCGTCCTCGGCAAGTCCTACATTCTGCGTCGCTTCCTCAGCGAGAAGCCCATTGGTGAAGCCATGGAGTTCCTTCTGGAGAAATTGACCAAGGCAAAAACAAACACCAAGTTCCTGGAATCCATGAACGCCTGACCATTCGGAAGCACGCAGCTTTCGGGGGCAGGAAAAGGAGTAAAATGAAAAAGGGAATCCACCCGAAATATGTTGAAAGCAAGATTACCTGTCTCTGCGGCAATGTGATCGAGACCCGCTCGACCCTTCCGGAGATTCATGTGGAAATCTGCTCCAGTTGCCATCCCTTCTACACGGGCAAGCAGAAGCTGGTCGACACGGCCGGCCGCGTGGAGCGGTTCCAGAAGCGTTACGGCGACTACAAGAAAAAAAGCCAGGGTTAAATTCCTGCGATTGAACGGGGCGCGTCAGGATTGGCGCGCCTTTTCTTGTGTCCTCCAATTCAGCTTGTAGAAAGAGGTCTGCTGCCATGTCCAGGGAATCCTATGCAGTCGGGGGTCAGGCGGTCATCGAGGGCGTGATGATGCGCGCAAAGGACTACATCGCCTGTGCCGTGCGGAGTCCTGAAGGCGAGGTGGTTCTGAAGAAGGAACCCTTTCGCAGTTTTCTCGTCCGGTTCCGCCTTCACAAGATTCCGATTCTCCGGGGAGGGATCGGTCTGATCGAAAGCATGATCGTCGGCATGCGCATGTTGACCTATTCCGCAGAAGTCGCCATGCCGGAAGAGGAGAAGAAAGAGGGTAGGGCCTGGCTGGACCGCCTCTGGATGATCCTGACCCTGATCTTTGCCTTTGTGGCCGGCCTGGGTCTCTTTTTCTACATCCCGCTGATTCTCACTGATCTGGTTCCCGGCACGGAGAGTTCTCTGGCTTTCAATCTGGTTGACGGTCTCTTTCGACTGCTGATCTTTCTTGCCTACATCTGGGTTATCAGTCTCTGGAAAGACATGCGCCGTGTCTTTCAGTATCATGGTGCCGAGCACAAGACGATCAACGCCTTTGAAGCCGGAGAAAAACTCAGCCCCGAAGTAATCCAGAGCTACAGCCGCCTTCACCCCCGTTGTGGTACGAGCTTCCTTCTTCTGGTGATGCTGGTCTCCATCCTGGTTTTTCTCTTTCTTGGTCGCCCGGAAACAATTGGTGACCGCCTGATTCGCCTTGCCTTTATCCCCCTGATCGGGGGAATCTCCTATGAGCTGATCAAGTTGAGTGCGAAAGGAAGCTGGAAGTACTGGCTGGCACCTCTGGTCTACCCGGGACTCGGTCTTCAGTTGATGACCACGAAGGAGCCGGACCTGGATCAGTGCGAGGTTGCCCTCTGTTCTCTGGCCGCCTGTCTGCCCCCTGATGAGCTAGAAGAAAAAATCGCAGAAGAGTGGATTCCTGCCGACGGCGAAATGGAGAAGGGTGAGGAATGAAGGATCTGAGCGGGAAGGTGGACAAGGTGCTGAATCGCCTCGAAGAGGTGGAGAAGCATATGGTGGATCCTGCCGTTCTCAGTGATCGCCGCAGGGCCAAGGAAGTGGGGGGCGAGTACAAGCATCTGAAGGCTGTGGCCGAAGTGGGCCGCCGCTGGCTTCAGTCCTGGAATTCACTGGCAGAAGCCAGAGAGCTTCTGGAAGCCGGAGATGATGAACTGGCCGAACTGGCCCAGCAGGATATCGCCGAAGTAGAGGAACTTCTTCCCGTCATGGAGAAGGAACTGGAACTCCTTCTGGTTCCCAAGGATCCCGACGACGATCGCAACCTCATTCTGGAAGTTCGCGCGGGGACAGGCGGCGACGAGGCCGCTCTTTTCGCCGGAGACTTGCACCGGATGTATCAACGACACACAGAGAAACAGGGCTGGAAGATGGAGGTTCTCTCTTCCACGGAAGGCTCATCCGGGGGGCTCAAGGAAATCATCATCGGAATCAGCGGCGAAGGCGCTTATGGGCGTCTGAAGTTTGAGTCCGGTGTGCATCGTGTCCAGAGAATCCCCGCTACGGAGTCCAGCGGACGCATACACACGAGCGCTGCCTCGGTTGTCGTCATGCCGGAAGTGGAGGAAGTCGAGTTCGATATCGACGAGAATGAACTTCGCATCGATGTCTATCGTTCCTCCGGGCCTGGGGGACAGAGTGTCAATACCACCGACAGCGCTGTTCGCATCACCCACGAACCCACGGGGCTTGTCGTAAGCTGTCAGGATGAAAAGAGCCAGCACAAAAACAAGTCGAAGGCCCTGAAGATTCTGGCATCCCGTCTTTACGACCTGAAGAAGTCCGAACAGGAAGCGGAAATCAGCGCCCAGCGAAAGAGCATGGTCGGTACCGGAGACCGCTCCGCCAAGATCCGTACTTACAATTTTCCTCAAGGGCGCATCACGGATCACCGCATCAGTATGACCCTTTACAGTCTGGCCGGCTTCATGGAAGGCGAGATCAACGAGATGATCGATGCCCTGATCCTCGACTACCGCGAGAGTCTGCTTGCGGTAGATTCCCCTTGAAGCCCTCATCTTCGAGAAGAACCCTGCAGTTGATTCCTCTGGCAACGGAGTACCTGAAGGCTGCGGGAGTGGAAAGCCCCCGCCTTCAGGCGGAACTCCTTTTGGCCCACCTTCTTGGATCGAGCAGAATCGATCTCTACCTCCGCTTTGAGGAGGATCTGTCTCCCGGGATTCTGGACTCCTACCGCCAGTTCTTGCGCCGAAGACGCGACCGCGAACCCCTTCAACTCATTCTTGGCGAGACGGAGTTTTTCTCCCGCCCCTTTTTCATGGAGCCTGGTGTCTTTATTCCCCGCCCCGAAACCGAAATCCTCTGTGAAGAAGTTCTGAAACGGCTCCCGAAAGGCCCCCGTTCTGTTCTTGAGATGGGCTCCGGTAGTGGCGTGATTTCTGTGACTCTTGCTGCAGAGCGAGAGGATCTGGAGATCTGGGCCAGCGACCTCTCTCAGGAAGCACTCCAGGTCAGCAGAAAGAACGCAGAGAGGCATGGCCTACTTGAGCGAATCCACTTTGAGGAGTGCAGGGGGCTTCCCGCAGGAGAGGGCGAAGCCGTAGACCTCATCGTGAGCAACCCGCCCTACATCCGCCTTGAAGAAAGCGAGACCCTGGAGCCCGAGGTCATTGATTATGAACCCCGGGATGCCCTCTTCGGCGGAGAGGACGGACTGGAGGCCTATCGCTATCTGGCTGATGTCGCTCCGGATCGTCTGAAACAGGGGGGGATTCTTGCCGTGGAAATCGGTGCAGATCAGGGCGAAGAGGTTCTGAACATCTTTCGTAGTTCCCTGAGTGGAAGTGCCGAGCTTTTGCCTGACTACGCTGGCCGGGACCGGATTGTGATCATCCGCGTTTGAGAAGTAAGTTCTGGCCGGGAAATTGTTCCTGGCTCCCTCTTTGCCTTCCTCCGGGCATGGAGACCTCTGCAGATACCTTCTT
>JASMLU010000009.1 GCA_030748535.1 Candidatus Krumholzibacteriia bacterium | reverse complement strand
CGAGCCACTGTCCTCCTCCGTGTTTTTGACCTGAAAGGACGTGAGATTCAAACTCTGGTAAACGGGGTTCTGGAGGCCGGGAGCTACGAAGCACTCTGGGATGGACGGAATAAGGATGCCCGCCCAATGGCATCGGGGATCTACTTTCTGCGTCTCGAACAGGGGAAACGAGTAGCTTCAAGGAAACTGCTTCTTCTCAAGTAGTATGAAAACGGCCAGTCAAGCCATCATTGCCGCCCCTGGGATTTCCCCGGGGCTTCTTCTTTGTGGGGAGGAGACTTCAACGACGGAGATTCCCCCGGTCAGGCAGCCTCGCCTGAATTACAGATGAGAAGTTACACGCCCCGATTCACTCAGCCGGCCATTGCCCCAAAGCCGCATCCGGTAGTATCTTCAGAGACCATTGAAAGAAAGGGCAGCCATGAATTTGCGTGGAAGAGACTATCTCCTTACCCAGGATTTCTCTGTCGAGGAAATCCAGCACCTCATCGACCGATCCATCGAGCTGAAGCGCGCCTTCAAGGACGGAGAGCCGCATCGCCTGCTCGCCGACAAGACGCTCTTCATGATCTTCTTCGACAAGTCGACTCGAACGCGCAACAGCATCGAAGCGGGCATGACGCAGCTGGGCGGGCATGCTCATTTCATCGACAGCACGACCAGCCAGATCGCCCACGGCGAAAGCCCGAAAGACATGGGAACGATTCTCTCCACCTATGGCCACGGAATCGCGATTCGCCACGACCTCGTTTCCGGCGAAGGCCAAAGCTACATGCGCGCTGTGGCCGAACACGCAAAGATTCCCATCGTCAACATGCAGTGCGATGTCGATCACCCCATGCAGACCCTGGCCGACCTGATGACCCTGCAGGAGATCTACGGGCAGAATCTGCGGGGACGCAAAATCACCGTCTCCTGGGCCTATGCGCCCAGCTACGCAAAACCCATGAGCGCTCCCCAGGGCCTGATCACCCTGATGACCCGTTTCGGCATGGATGTCACCCTTGCCCACCCGCCGGGCTACGAACTCATGAAGGACCAGGTCGCCATTGCCGAAGCGAACGCCGCAAATAATGGAAGCAAGTTCGAGATTGTCGATGACATGGACGCGGCTTTCGAGGGCGCACACATTGTCTATCCCAAAAGCTGGGGCGCAGAGGATTTCTTCCATCGCCCCGAAGAAGGCCTGGAACTTTCCAGGAAGTATCAGGACTGGATCTGCGACGAACGCCGCATGAAACTCGCCGACAGCGATTGCAAGTACATGCACTGCCTCCCGGCCGATCGCGGCAACGAGGTCACCGACGCGGTGATCGACGGCTCGCAGTCAGTCGTCTATCAGGAAGCGGAAAACCGGATGCACACCGCAAAGGCGATTCTCTCGGAGACCATGTAAGAAAAAACCCCGGCGATTGCCGGGGCCTAATCACTCGCTTGCGAATTCAGGAATCAGTAAAGCGCCTTGATCTGGCTCCAGGAGCTTGGCTCGGTAGCTGTTCCCCCAATGGCCCGGATGGTCACCGAAAAACTCCCGGAACCGCTGATGTCAATTCCCGGAATCGCCCCGCCGAGGGCGTAGATCATAAGGTCCATATCCATGAAGGGCCCGATGTCCTGCTCCCGAATGAGGTCGGTGGGAACCCCCGGCAGCTTGACCTCCACCCAGTCTGCAAAGTTCTCGACCAGAGCAGGTCCGTTCATCCCCACCCAGTAAAGGGATCGGGTCACATAAAACTGCAGGCTGTAGTTGCCATCAGAACCCAAAATGGAGGCCAGGATGTCCTGCGCTCCATCGGGTTCCAGGTCGTGCTCCCAGAGGCCCACGACTCGGTCGGGGTCGGCCGGGAAGGCACTTGCCGGAGTCGCCATGGTCTCCAGAAGCAAGCCTCTACCCTCGACCCAGGAGTAGCCGAACTCTTCCCAGTACTTGTCCTTGGAGATTTCTCCGTTGGAATAGATAAAGATCCCGTCTTCATCCACGATCAGTTCAATGGGAATGCCGTGCACCATGCCATAGATATTGGCCGAAGGCTCGACATACCACTCGAAGTCCCCGTGCTCAATCGGGGGAAAATCCAGAGTGACGCTGTAGTCACAGTCGGCCCAGAGGAAGGTTCCGTTCGTGGTGATGTCGGGGAATTCCCCGTTGACATTGGCGTTATACCAGTAGTTCAGGCTGCCATCGATGGTCGAGATGTGAAGACCCGCAGTTGCAGAAACAGAGAACATCAGGAGCAGGAAGATCAGCGGAATGCTCATTCGCACATGTTTCATGGCGCTTCCTTTCTTTCGTAGCAAACCAGTGATTGAGAGTCCCATCCTCCTGTCACAATACACTGCCCGTCCGGCGATAGTTTCAATTGTATCTTTGCACTTTCCTTACGGCTTGTAAAGGTCTGCGGGTAATTTAGATTACAATTATCAGGATCGGTGGTTTTGCCCCCAAGAAAGATTTGCCACTCCGGGGCAGGGGGTCTAAGCTCAAGCCATGTCAGAAGTTCACTATCATTCTGCCCGATGCGTCTCCTGCGGGAAGACCCTCCCCATGGAGAACCTGCTCCCGGTCTGCCCGGACTGTGGGGAAAAACTGGATCTCCTTCTGGACTTCGAAGCACTGGGAAAGGCAAGGGAGCAGATCGAGTCCTTCCCGGACTTTCATATGGGCCGCTACGCTCCGCTCCTCCCCCTGCCGGGACTCGGGGCCATGGCTTACGGCATCGGCGGCACTCCCCTTCTCTTTGCCGGAAGGCTGGGAGAGGCAATCGGTGCGCCGGGACTCTTTCTGAAAGACGATACCCGCAATCCCTCCGCCAGCCTGAAAGACCGTGCGACGCTGGCCGTTCTTCTGGCAGCCCGCGAGCAGGGAGCGGAAACCGTGGCCACGGCCTCTACCGGAAACGCGGGAGCCAGCCTGTCCGCTCTGGCTGCCCGGCTCGGCATGAAGGCGGTCGTCTATACGCCGGCCTCTGCGCCGCCGGCCAAACTGGAACAGATTCGGGCTCACGGTGCGAAGCTTGTCAGGGTAGATGGCAACTACGATCGCGCCTATGAGCTTTGCGCCGAGGACTGCCTCAAGAACAACTGGATCTCTCGCAGCACCGGCTTCAACCCCTGGTGTACGGAGGGAAAGAAAACCGTCGCCCTTGAAATCGCCGAGCAGTTGGGCTGGACTGCGCCCGACCTGGTCTATGTCCCCACCGGCGATGGCTCCATTCTGGGGGCCGTGCACAAGGGATTCTCGGATCTGCTTCAACTCGGCATCCTGACTTCCATGCCCCGGCTGGTCGCCGTACAAGCCGAAGGCTCTGCGGCGATTCACGATGCCTGGAAAGAAGAGCGGGACATTCAGCCGGTGAGTTCCGACACTCTTGCCGACTCGATTTCCGTGGACATGCCTGCCGACGGCACAAAGGCCCTGCGAGCACTGCGCAAGTCAAAGGGCTTTGCGATTACCGTAAGCGACCCCGAGATTCTGGGAGCCATGAGCCGCCTTGCGCGACTGGAGGGCGTGCTTGCAGAACCTGCCGCGGCCGCCTCGCTGGCCGGACTGTCCCGAGCGGTCAAGGACGGGCTACAGGATTCGACGCAAAAAGCGGTTTGCCTGGTCACGGGCCACGGACTCAAGGACCGCGAAGCCCTGGAGAGGCTGCCTTGAAGTCGCAACTCAGGATCCGCGTAAACGGACAGGAGCATGAACTCCTTGTTCCCGCGACCCTTCGTCTTCTGGATCTTCTGCGAGAGAAGCTGTCGCTCACCGGTACCAAGGAAGTCTGTGCGGAAGGAGAGTGCGGTGCCTGCACCGTGCTTCTGAGTGGCAAGCCGGTCAACAGTTGCCTGGTTCTCGCACTGGAGTGTGAAGGAGCAGAGGTGACCACGATCGAGGGAATGGATCACCCCGTTCAGTCCGCACTGGAGGAAACCCATGCCGTACAGTGTGGCTACTGTTTTCCGGGCATGGTCATTAGCGCCGCAGACCTGATCGACAGTTCCCGCGCCGAAAGCCGTGATGCCATTCGTCATGGATTGTCCGGCAATCTCTGTCGGTGTACGGGGTACGCAAAAATCCTGGACGCGGTGGAAAAGGAGTCTGGTAAATGAGATGGTTCGTACTCGCACTTTGTATCGCCATTCAGGGGGTGGCCGTGGAACAGGATCAAATGCAGAAAGCGAACCAGTGGTTCGCCATTGAACTCAACAATCGTAGCTGGACTGTCATCGACCAGGAATCTCCGGAAGCGGATGCGCTGGAACGGCTGACAGACATGGCTCACGCCTCGCTCTACCACTGGAGCCAGGTTGGAGAGACCGTGAATCTGGCCCGCGGTCACCATCTGGTTTCCCGCGCCTACGCCAAGATCGGCATTGCCTCCGAAGCACTTCGCCATGCGGAGAAATGCCTCGCGCTTTGCGAGGAAAATGGTTTTGGAGACTGGGATCTGGCCTTTGCCCTGGAGGCGAATGCGCGGGCCCACCATCTCTCCGGGAACAAGGAGGAGCACGCCGCCTTCCTTCTGCGGGCGAAAGAGGCGGGAGACGCAATCGCAGAGGAAGAAGATCGCACTATCTTCTTCGGCGAACTCCAAAAGGTACCCGGCTACAAGAAATGAAGTACCTCTGCCCTCGCACTCTTGCCGACGCCGAGTCAGCGCTGGCCCGGGAGGATGCACTGGCCCTTGCCGGTGGCAGCGACCTTCTCGTGCATCTCGGATGCGACCGTGACTGGCCCGGCACTCTGGTGGATCTGAAGAACCTGAAGGAGCTTCAGGGTGTGGAGAGCGAAGGAGGCCTTCTCCGTTTGGGGGCAGCGCTCACCGTTTCTGAATTGGCCGACAGTCGGGAGATTCATTCCTTTCCTGCGCTGAAAGAAGCGTGTCGCAGTTTTGCCGGGCGGCAGATCTGCAACCGCGCCACCCTGGGGGGGAACCTGGTCAACGCCTCTCCGGCGGCGGATCTGGTTCCGCCCTTGATTACTCACGAAGCACAGCTTGTGACCACGCGCCGGCGAATGCCCGTGGAAGAACTGGCGGTCGGGCCCGGAGAGACCTGCCTGGAAGCCGGTGAAATTCTGCTGTCCGTGGAACTCCCCTGGCCTCCGGATGAGAGTCGGGACTTTTTCTTCAAGCTCGCTCCGCGCGATGCCATGAGTATTTCCGTGGTCTCGGTGGCAGGTCTTCTGCTGTTTCGGGACAAGGAAGTTCTTGCGGCGCGACTGGCACTAGGCTCCGTCGCAGCTACCGTGATTCGTGCGAAGGAAGCGGAACGCGCTCTCGAGGGTAAGTGCCTGAGTCCGGATGGTATCAGGAAGGCCGCATCTCTGGCCGCCGCCGCCAGTAGTCCGATTGATGACCTTCGCGGCTCTGCCAGCTATCGTCGCGAAATGGTGGAGCGAATTCTAATCCGATCTCTTCTGGACCTTGTCGAGAGCGGCGAGAACATTGTCGGGTCGTAGGGGAGTCTCGCGAATCCTCACTCCGCAAGCATCAAAGAGCGCATTCGCAATCGCGGGCGCGGGGCCGCTGATACAGATTTCCGCAACGGCCTTTGCACCATAGGGTCCCGTGGGGTCCGGGTCTTCCACAAAAATCACTTCCTGTTCCGGCACTTCATCGGCGCGGTAGATTCCGTGTTCCATGAAGGTGCGCGCCCGGGGAGCGCCACCTTCGTCGTAAGACACCTCTTCCTTCAGGGCAAAACCGATTCCCTGAATCACCGCGCCCTCCACCTGGCCTTCGGCCATAGGAGGATTGAGAACCGTCCCGACATCGAGGGCCGTCACGAACTTCTCCACGCGAATCTCGCCGGTTTTCACATTCACCGAAATGTCGGCAAACTGGGCGGCAAAGGGTGGGGGCGAGTCCAGGGAGCTGTAGCTGGCGCAGGCCATGAGTTGCCTCTGTTGATCCGTGTAGAAACTCCGGCGGCCGATCTCCTCGAATGTCAGCTGGCGGCCGTCGGGAGCCTCAAGAAGCTGATCGCCAAAGCGCAGTTCATCGCTTTCGCATTCCAGAAGCTCTGCTGCGTAGCTACGGATGTCCTCCCGCAATTGCTCGGCCGCCTTCTTCACGGCCCCGCCGCTGATATAGGTCGTGCTCGAACCATAGGCTCCCGTGTCAAAGGGCGTCGTGTCGGTGTCGGCAGAAATGACCCGGATCTTGTCGATTCCAACGCCAAGAGTTTCTGCGGCGATCTGGGCGAGAACCGTATCGGAGCCGGTTCCAAGATCGGTGGCTCCTGTCTGCAAATGAAAACTGCCATCTTCGTTCATGCGCAAAAAGACAGAGGCCATGTCGATTCCAGGAATCCCGGAACCCTGCATCACGAGCGCCATTCCGACACCGCGCTTCCAGGGTCCCTCGCCGGAACGAGCCTGGTCCCACTCAATCGCCTCCTGCCCCTGGCGAAGAATTTCATCGAGGGCACCGCTCTGCAATTTGGTGGCAAAGCCTTCGCGACCTTCCCCCATCACTTCCATCACCTTGAGAGAATCGCCGACCTTCAGCAAATTGCGGCGGCGAAGCTCGATACGATCCACGCCGAGTTCCCCGGCGCATTCATCCATGAAACTCTCCAGGGCCCAGTAGGCCTGGGGAACGCCATAACCTCGATAGGCACCGGCCGGAACACGGTTGGAGTACACTGCGTGTCCCCGGTGGCGAATGGCGGGAGAGGGATAGAGACTCAGGGCCTTCTGGGCACTGACACTCATGACCGTGAGAGAGTGCGCGCCATTGGCTCCCGTGTTTTCCAGAATGTTCATTTCAAGGGCAGAGAGTTTTGCATTCCGGTCGAAACCTGCACGAAACTGAATCGCCGAAGCATGGCGGTTGCGAGCCGAGATCAGTTCCTCCTCCCGGCTGAAGCGAAGGCGGGCAGGTCGCCCGGTGCGCAGGGTCACCAGGGCGCAAAGTTCCTCGCCGAGAATCTCCTGCTTCCCGCCAAAGCCTCCGCCAATGCGGGGCTTCATGACACGGATTCGGCTCAGGGGGAAATCCAGCAGGCGGCTCAGGACCCGGCGAACATGAAAAGGAACCTGGCTTGCGCTCTCAATGACCAGGCGACCGTCGCCATCGAGCCAAGAGGACATGACATGGGGTTCAATGGAGCACTGTTGCACGGAATGGCTCTGGTATTCCCTTTCGATGATCGTCTCTGCTTTTGCAAATCCCTCATCGCTGTCACCGATCTCCAGCTCTGTTTCCGCCGCCAGGTTGCGTTCGCGATCAGCGGGCCAGAAGAGCAGGTCTTCCTGAGGGTCTTCCGCTTTCTCCTCGTGAAGAGTCGGTGCAGAGTCCTCCATGGCATCCCCGGCCTCCGTGAATGCGGGAAGAATCTCGTAGTCGACACGAATCTTCTTCAGGGCCTCCGTCGCCGCCTGTTCGCTTTCTGCCAGAACCAGCGCCACGCGATCGCCCACATGGCGAACTTTCTTGTCGAGCATGTAACTGTCATAAGGACTGGGTTCGGGAAAACCCTGGCCGGCAGTGGTGTAGACCCGGCGGGGCACATCGCGCCAGTCGAGAATCTCGAGAACTCCTGGAAGTGCGAGAGCCTCTCTGGTATCGACTTCCCTGATTCTGGCGTGAGGATGTGGGCTAAAGAGAATCTTCAGGTGGATCGGATCGAGCAGTTCGCGATCTTCTGCAAACACCGGACGGCCCTCCACAAGAGAGCGTCCGTCAAGGCGCTCTGTGTCGTGTCCAAGAACCTGGTATTTCGGATTGTCCGCCGGTTCCCGGGGCTCGCTCAAAGCAAAGCAGACCTTTGCTGCTCGAAGTGGTTTGACATAGCCGGTGCATCGGCAGAGAACCGGGGAAAGTGCCTTGCGAATCGCCTCTTCATCCGGGCTCGGGTTCTTGCGGCGAAGAGCCTCGAGACAAAGCAGCATGGCGGGCGTGCAGTAGCCACACTGCACCGCACCTTCCGAAAGAAAAAGGGATTGCAACTTCTGCATCCAGGCATCGTCGAGAAGGCCTTCGAGGGTTTCCACCCCGCGCCCCTCGACTGCTTCCGGCAGGAGGTTTACCGATGAGACAGCTTCGCCATCGAGGAGAATCGTGTCCGCGCCGCCCTCGCCCTTCTCGTCGGAAAACTTCACGGACTTACACCCGGCACGACGAAGAAGGTCGAGCAGTGTTTCGCCCTCTCTTGCTTCCAGCGCCCGGAGCTTTCCATTCAGGGTGAAGCGGATCATTGCCTCAGTCTTTCTGCTGCTTCTTGGTGTGCCGCGATCTGGGATTGTTCGTCGAAATCGCAGAGCTTGCCGGACTCTACGAGAACTTCGCCGGCAACAAGCAGCGTGTGAACCCGGGGGGCAGAGGCAGAGAAGAGCATGGCGGCCAGGGGATCCGAGCTAGCTCCCGCCAGTTCCAGTGTTTCCAGATCCCAGAGCGCCAGATCGGCCAGCGCTCCCACTTCAATGCGTCCCATGCCGCTTCGCCCGAGTACCCTTGCCCCGCCTTCGCAGGCGATGCGCCAGACCTCGCCGGCACTGAGCCAGAAGTCACGAGGACGAAGCCGCGACAAGAGAAGCGCCTGCCTCGCCTCGGCCAAAAGATGGTTGCCGTCATTGGAAGCACTACCGTCTACCGCCAGACTCACCGGAACTCCCGCATCGAGCATTTCCCGGATCGGTGCAATACCACTCCCCAGTCTCATGTTGCTCGAGGGACAGTGGCTCATGCCGGTTCCCGAGTCTGCCATGCGCTGAATCTCCGCAGAGTCCAGATGAATCGCATGGGCGAACCAGGTATCGCTCCCTGTCCAGCCAAGTTTTTCCATGAGTCCATAGGGACGCAGGCCGTGGGTCTTCAGGCAAAACTCTTCCTCGTCCCTGGTTTCGGCCAGATGCGTGTGAAGGCGACAGCCGCTTTCCCGGGCCAGCGCGGCCGTCTGCCGCATGGCTTCCTCGCTCACGGAAAACGGCGAACAGGGAGCAAGGTCCACGCGGATCATCGCGCCTTCGCTCGGGTCGTGATAGCGAGACAGAAGCCTACGACTGTCCTCAAGAATCATCTCTTCATTCTGAACCAGATCGTCGGGAGGAAGCCCGCCGGCACTTCGTCCGAGGCTCATGGACCCGCGAGTCGCATGAAAACGAAGGCCCAAGTCCCGGGCCACCTCGATCTGCCGGTCGATGAGATCCGGAGCCGCGCTCTCGGGGAAGACATAGTGGTGATCGCTCGAGAGCGTGCAGCCGGAGAGCATCAGTTCCGCCAGGGCTGTGCGCGTGGAGACGCTGATCATCTCCTCGTCCAGCCCACGCCAGATTTCGTAGTGAAACTTCAGCCAGTCGAAAAGCTCCGCATCCTGCGCAGTGGGCAGATTGCGGGTCAGGGTCTGATAGAAGTGGTGGTGCGTGTTCACCAGACCCGGCGTGATCAGTTTCCCGCGCGCGTCAATGATGCGGTCAGCCGGGATCTCCTGCGGAGTGTCGAAGACCTCGGCGATGCGACCCTGTTCTATGAGAAGCGCACCGCCGCGAATTTGACGATCTTCGCCGTCGAGCGTGGCAATCAGTTCGGGATTCTGGATCAGTGTTTTCATCTAGGGTCGTATCGCTCCGCTGGGTCCAAGTTCTTCATCGAGAGGAATGTCCAAGGCTGCCGTGGGGCAAACTGTCACGCAGAGTCCGCACACAAAACAGCGATCTTCGAAGACGATCACGGCGTCCGGGTTCTTCTCCTTGTCCACAAGAAGCGCGTCATACTCGCAGGAGTCCACGCAGATATTGCAGAGAGTGCACTTTTCGGGAATGACCGTCGGCGGCGGGCCTTCCATGGGAACGTGTCCGCTGGTCCCCACTCCCTCCACCAGTTCCGGCGCGCTTTCTGCGATCTTGCGAGGGTAGATCCCCGTCAATTCGCGAGCCGTTTCGTAATCGTGGTCATCGAGCCAGGTGGAAAGCTCCTTCTCCAGCCGCTTCCAGAGCTTCGGGCCTTCGTAGATGTTCTGCGTGCAAACTTGTACGGCGCTTGCGCCCGCCATGAGAAACTCCACCACATCGCGGCCCGTCCGAATTCCCCCGACACCGATGATCGGTACTTTCACAGTTCGGGCAAGGTCAAAGACAATGCGGAGGGCCACAGGCTTGATCGGGGGCCCCGTAAGCCAGCCATAGCCCAGTTCTGTTCCCAGCACGCGGCCGGCGTTTTCAATGTCGATGCGAAGAGCCGGTCCCAGGCTGTTGATCGCAGCGATCGCGTCCACGAAAGGCTCCATCTTGCGTGCCGTGTCGATCACGGTGGCCGGGTCGTGCGGGCTGATCTTTGCGATGATCGGAAGAGAGACCGCCTCGCGAAGCGCCTTCATCACCTGCCAGGGTTCTTCCTTCGCGTAATGCACCGTTACTTCCAGGGCATCCACGCCGGCCTTTTCGGCAAGCTTGCCGAGACGAACCACTTCCTCTGCGGTGTAACCGAGAGAGGCAATGACCGGAACCCCGCCCTCAAGGGCAATGGCGTACTCCTTCTCCAGCCATTGTTCCGGGGGAAGCTCGCTCCAAAGCTCACTGTTCAGCATTCCGCCACGACGGTTCTTCGCAAGGTTCATCATGTGGAACTTGGGAACCGGGGCGGCCTCGCTGCTGATGGTCTTGCAGACAAGGGCGCCCGCACCGGCCCGTGCCTGCCGACGACACATTTCGCCATCGCGAACATTCGGACCCGCCGCCGGCCAGAGCGGGTTCCTGAAATCAAGACCAAAGAGACTCAGAGTTAGATCTGCCATAGCAACCTTTCCATCGGTTTAGCATAGCGGAGTCCGGGAGATCGTCAAGAAGACTGCTGAAACCCTGCTATCCCTGTCACCGTGGACTGCTGCACTCCCAATCTCGGCGCCGAATCCCTGCCCTTCGAGTTTCTGGCTCTTTTCGGGATGGGT
Organism: Candidatus Krumholzibacteriia bacterium; assembly: GCA_030748535.1. Classification (NCBI taxonomy): domain Bacteria; phylum Candidatus Krumholzibacteriota; class Candidatus Krumholzibacteriia; species Candidatus Krumholzibacteriia bacterium. The sequence continues at coordinate 48,688 of JASMLU010000009.1, read as the reverse complement.
CTCCCACTGGAGAATCGGAGAACTGGTATTCTGGTAGGCGCAGTTCAGGACAATCATATCCTTATTTCTACAAACCATTGATAACAGTGGGCTTATGCTGTAGCCGGATTGACTTTGGGAGCTTCACGAACTACCCTGCCCTTGCTTGAACAGGCGCAAGGGAGCCATGAGCCAGAGGCTGGGGATTCCCGGAGTCTGTGCCGAGGGAGAACTCAGCCCGGAAGAAAAAGCCCGGCGGGTTCGGGAACTTTGACGCGATGACACGATCATGGTCGGTGACGGACTGAACGATGCACCGGCCTTCGATGCCGCCTTTGCTTCGGCAACTTCTGCGCTAGACCGCGCGGCCCTGTTTGCGCGCGCTGAGAGCTGCCTTGAGCCTGCGAAGAATGATTCGCTTGAACCTGCTCTTCGCCGCGGTTTACAATCTCGCCGCGGTTGCCATGAGCATCGCGGGACTGGTCAATCCCCTTGTTTCGCTCCCCGAAAGAAGGGGACGCGGAGCACGCCGACCGATTGAGCTTGATGCCCCTTGCCCGGGACGATGAGCCCGGGCAGCACACCAATAACGAGTCCAAGGAGAATTCATGAGTGCCCCCGTTCAGACCCGCACAGTGGTCTACGACGACGGAATCGTGCGGGCCTTCACCCTTGCGTCGGTCATCTTCGGCGTGGTGGGAATGCTTGTGGGAGTCATCATCGCAGCCCAGCTTTCCTACTGGCAGGCCAACTTCGGCATCAGCTGGTTGAGCTTCGGTCGCCTGAGACCCCTTCACACCAACGCAGCGATTTTTGCCTTCGTCGGGAATGCCCTCTTCGCTGGCATCTACTACTCGATGCAACGACTGCTGAAGACCCGCCTGGCCAGCAACTTTCTCAGTTGGCTGCACTTCTGGGGCTGGCAGGCCATTATCGTAGCGGCTGCGATCAGCTTCCCGCTGGGTCTAAGCCAGGGCAAGGAATACGCTGAGCTGATCTGGCCCATTGACCTGGCGGTCGTGGTGGTCTGGGGGGTCTTTGCTGTCAACTTCTTCTGGACTCTGGGCAAGCGAAACGAGAAGAACCTCTATGTCGCCATCTGGTTCTACATTTCCACGGTGGTCACCATTGCCGTTCTCTACCTCGTTAACAATCTGGCCCTGCCAACCAGCTGGCTCCACAGCTACCCGCTCTTTGCCGGAGTTCAGGACGCACTGGTTCAGTGGTGGTACGGGCACAATACAGTTGGCTTCTTCCTGACCACGCCGGCTCTTGGCCTGATGTACTACTTCCTGCCCAAGGCCGCAGAGCGACCGGTCTACTCCTATCGCTTGAGCATCGTTCATTTCTGGGCACTGATTTTTGTCTACATCTGGGCCGGCCCCCACCACCTTTTGTACACGGCCCTGCCAGACTGGGCACAAACCCTGGGCATGCTCTTCAGTATCATGCTCTGGGCGCCAAGCTGGGGAGGAATGCTCAACGGACTGCTCACCCTGCGCGGAGCCTGGGACAAGCTGCGCACGGATCCTGTCATCAAGTTCTTCGTGGTGGCGATCACCTTCTACGGGATGAGTACCTTTGAGGGGCCCCTTCTTTCGATCAAGAGTGTCAACGCCCTGGCGCACTACACAGACTGGATCATCGGCCATGTCCATGGCGGCACTCTGGGCTGGAACGGGTTCCTGATTGCCGGCATGTTCTACTGGCTGGTTCCAAGGCTCTGGAACACGAAACTCTACTCCAAAGGGCTTGCAGAAGCTCACTTCTGGATCGGCACCCTGGGCATGTTGCTCTATGTAATTGCCATGTGGGTGGGCGGCGTCAGTACCGGTCTCTTCTGGGGCGCTCTCGGTGCCGACGGCTTCCTGAAATATCCGGACTTCATCGAAGGTCTTCGCTCCCTTCGTTTCCTCTTCGGCATGCGCCTCTTTGGCGGAACGCTTTACCTGATCGGCTTCCTGATCATGATGGTCAATGTCTTCATGACCGTCGCCCGTGGAAAAGCCTTCAACGGGGAAGTCGAAGTAACTGTGCAGGAAAAAGAGCCCTCGGTCTCCACCTGGAAACTCCTCCGTGGCGCACCGATGGTTTACTCCGTCCTGATCATCGTCCTCTCGGTCCTGCTGGGAGTCTCTGGCGTGATCGCCAGTGCAGCGGTTCTGGCAACAGGCACCGTGGTTCTGATTGCCGCAATCCTGGGCTTTGGGCTCAGCAAGAGGGAGGGCCCCGGCTGGCATCGCATGCTGGAGGGCAAGCCTCTCGCCTTTACGATTATCGCGCTCGTAGCCATCCTCATTGGTGGAGTCGTGGAGATTGTTCCCATGGTCATGATTCGCTCGGAGGTTCCCATGGTTGCTCTCAATGACAGCACCATGGTGGAGAGCCCCACGGCACAGCAGCCCTACAGCCCCCTGGAACTGGCCGGGCGAGACATCTACATTCGGGAAGGCTGCTATTCCTGCCACAGCCAGATGATTCGCCCCTTTCGCCACGAGACACTTCGCTATGGAGATTTTTCCAGGGCCGAAGAGTTCCGCTATGACCACCCCTTCCAGTGGGGCTCGAAGCGGACCGGCCCGGACCTGCATCGAGTGGGCGGGAAGTATGCCAACCTCTGGCACTACCTGCACATGAAAAACCCGCGGGACACTTCACCGGGCTCGAACATGCCCAACTACGATCACCTGCTCGATCGCAAGGTCTCTGCCCGCGTGATGGCAGGCCGTATGAAGGCGCTTCGCAAGCTCTGTGTTCCCTACTCGATGGAGGATATCGGAAACACAGAACACTACCTGCTCAGTCAGGGCGAAATTATCACAGAAGACCTGGCCTCTCAGGGCGTTGAGATCGACCCGCAAAGCGAGATGGTTGCCATGATTGCCTACCTCCAGCGACTTGGTCGGGGTCCCCAGTTGTCCGCCGATGTCACCCCCGTACCGGAAGTGGAAGAAACACAGGAGGCAAACTGATGTTCAAAGAGGAGTTCTTTGCCTCTCGCGCAGACCTGATGCTCTTTCCGCAACTGGCCTTCGGCCTGTTTATGCTCGTCTTTCTGGGCGTGCTGGTCTGGGTCTTCCTGGGCCTGCGCGACAAGGGCAAGCTTCACCGCATCGCATCATTGCCCCTGGAGGATGATTCCAATGGAGGTAGCCTGAATGACTGAGAAACAGGATGTCATTTTAGATCACGACTACGACGGGATTCAGGAGTACGACAACCGTCTGCCTAACTGGTGGCTTGCCATTCTCTACGGAACGGTCGTCTTCTCCCTGGCCTACTGGCTCTTCATGCACACCTTCGGGATTGGAAATCTCCAGGTCGAGAAGTATGAGCACGAAATGAAAGCCGCCACGGAAATGCTTCTGGCCCAGAGCGCCGGGGAAGAAGTCACGGATGAGTCCCTTCGCCTGATGGCGGAACTTCCGGAAACCGTAAGCCTGGGTGCTGAGCTCTATTCCCAGTACTGCGCGGTCTGCCACTCTACGAAAGGCGAAGGACTGGTGGGTCCCAACCTCACCGACAAGTATTGGATCCACGGCGGCAAGCCCACGGATATCCATCGCGTGATCTCCGAGGGCGTGCTCTCCAAGGGAATGGCGGCCTGGGGCAGCCAGTTGGGCCCGACCCGTGTGGAAGCCTTGAGCGCCTTCCTACTCAGTATTCAAAACATGGAGATTCCGGGCAAGGCAGCAGAGGGTGAGTTGATGAAGTAGGGGTTTTTGTGGGAAATAAACTCAGGCGACCGGAACTTGACACGGTCTACACAATCAATGTCAGGAATTCCCTGAGCGGCAAGTCCCGTGACGTAGTTCTTCAGTTCAGGGGGCCCTGATGAAAAACTGGCTTCGGGAGCGACCCTGGATCTGGATCGTGCTTCTCTTGCTCTTGTTCCTGATTCTGGATCTTGTCTTTGTCGTGATTGCGGTAATGAACCGGCCGGAAGTGCTGCTTCCCTAGGGTTCCAGCAGTTCCACCCGTGCAGTCTCCAGGTCAAATAGTGCCGCCTGCACCTTGAGTTTTCCGGATGAAATCGCCTGCTCGATTTGAGGGCTTTGGCTTGGCAGGCCCCGAGCGGAGCGGCGCGCATTGGCCTTTTCTGCCGCGTGCTCTTCCTCCCGCAACTCATCAAGCGCGGGTTCGATCTCCCCTACAATAAAGGAAAGGTTCCCTTCTCCGTGACCTGTCCGGGCGGCGGCCACGGCACCGCAGGAAGAGTGTCCGAGAACGAGAATCAGGGAGACGCCCAGATACCCTGCGGCATACTCGATGCTCCCGAGAACCACATCATCCAGAATGTTCCCCGCCACGCGAACCACAAAGAGATCGCCGGGGGCGCAGTCGAAGACCCGCTCCGGGGGAACCCGGGAGTCAGAACAACCGAGAACCACGGCAAGGGGCTTCTGATCCAGTTCCAGCGCCTGGCGGGAAGGTGGGTGTTTGCTTTCCCCCCGGGCAAAGCGAGCGTTCCCGTCCAGAATGAATGCCAGGGTTTCTTCCGGATTCATCGCAACCTCAGACAAAGGCCCACTCCATCGCGGATGGGAAGAAGGCTGCAGAGGTAATCCGGGCTGTTCCAGATCCTGTCGGTAAAGGCCCGGATGCCTTGGGTACTGATTTCCCGGTTCTGCGGGTCAGCCACATCGCCTCCCCAGATCAGGTTGTCGATTACCAGAGCGCCGCCTACGCGCAGGTGGTTTCCCAGAAGATCGGGGATTTCCGGGTACTGCTCCTTGTCAATGTCGCAGAAGACAATGTCAAAGAGACCCGGAGTCACCTGGAGAAGATCCTGGGCGTAGCCGCCAAGAAAAGTGGCCTTCTCCGCCTGTCCGGCGCGCGCCAGAAATTCCTTCGAGAGCTTCGTGTTTTCGGGATCGCCGTCGGTCAGATAGATTTCGCCATTTTCGGGCAAGGCTCGGGAAAACCAGAGTGCCGAGTAGCCAAAACCGGAACCCAGTTCGAAAATCCTTTGCGCGCCCATAAGCGATGCCAACTGAAAGAGAAAGCGACCGACCTCCGGGCCGATGATGGGAAAGCCTTTCTCCCTGGCCAGTGCGTGCATTTCCGCAAGAATCGGATCTTCGTCGCGCAGGGCTAGACCCTGAAGGTAGTCGCTTAGGGGCTTTGAGTGGATACTCATTCAGAAACCACCAGTCGAAGTACTTCCACCACCAAACGCTCGATTCCTTCTGCTGCCTCACTGATGCGTTCGGCCAACATATAGGCGGGCGTGCTTACGATTTTTCTTTCTTCATCGACGACAAAACGATGCACTTCGCAGTTTTCATGCGAGGCGCCCAATTCCTCCAGGACCCCTGCCGTGGCTTCATCGTTTCCGATCGTCAGCTTTAGGCCGGGCTCGTCTTCGCCCAGTGCGGCGGCCAGAACTGAGGGGGCAATACAGATTGCGCCGATAGGCTTCCCCGCTGCTCGCATCTCTCGAAGAATGCGGGCCACTTCAGGAATGGCGACCGCCTCGGCTCCCCGAGTGGCAAAATCGCTGAGATTCTTGGCGGCGCCAAAGCCCCCGGGAAGAATCAGAGCGTCAATGTCATCTGCCGAGAGATCGCGCAGGGCCTTGATTTCCCCGCGGGCAATACGGGCCGACTCTTTCAGGACATTGCGACGCTCGCCGCTCTGTTCGCCACTGAGGTGGTCCACCACCTCCAGTTCCACATCGGGAGCAACCATCAGCACATCGGCGCCGGCCCGATCCAGGGCCAGCAGGGTAATGACGGACTCGTGGATTTCGGCGCCATCGTAAACGCCGCACCCTGAAAGCAGAACTCCTACCTTTGACATGAGGGCCTCCTTTGTCAGGCCAGTTGGACAAAGACCTTCCCGTTCTGTATTTCCACGGGAAAACTCGCAACCTGGGTCCAGCCCCGCTCCTGAACGGCGCCACTCAGAAGGTCCACAACCCAACCGTGCTCATGACAGCAGAGATGGGTGTCGCTCACTTCACCTTCAGACAAGAGGGCGCCCTGATGGGGACAGGAGTCCTCCAGGGCGTAAACTGCGTCTCCCGTGTTCACCAAAACCAGGGTAAAGCCGTCCACGATGAAACCTCTCGCTTCACCGGCGGGCAGATCCTCCATTTCGCAAACCAGAAGAAGATCCTTTTCGCTCACAAATACCTCCGTGTACGAATATGAATAGCAGATCCCGGATGCAATGGGAAGCCCTTGCAGGACCGGCTCTCCTTTGTTATCCAAGGTGCATCCCAAGGAGTGAAAATGGACAAGATGGAAATACAGCTCGCCCACAGCCCGGATCCCGATGATGCTTTTATGTTCTACGGACTTGCCAAGGGTCTTGTGGACAGCGGGCCCTATCGCTTCACACACATTCTGCAGGACATTGAAAGCCTGAATCGGCGCTGCCTGAAGCAGGAACTGCACATCTCGGCCGTCTCGATTCACGCCTTTGCCTACCTTCAGGAACACTATGGGCTCCTTTCCAGCGGGGCCAGCATGGGAGACGGTTACGGTCCCATGCTCGTGGCTCGCCCCGGCCTGGATCTGGAAACGGTGAAATCGAAAACCATCGCCATCCCTGGAACCCTGACCAGCGCCTTCCTGGCCCTTCAAATGGCCATAGGTCCCTTTGAACATGAGGTGCTTCCCTTTGACGAGATCATCGAAGCCATCGTGGATGGGCGCTTCGAAGCCGGGCTGATCATTCACGAAGGACAACTCACCTACGAGCGCGACGGGCTGCAACTGCTTCTGGATCTCGGGATTTGGTGGGGTGATGAAACCGGAGGTCTTCCCCTTCCTCTGGGGGGAAACGCCGTGCGACGGGATCTCGGGCGCGAGCGCATGGAGGAGCTGAATGTCATCCTTCGTAACAGCATCGCCTACAGCCTGGAGCACCGGAAGGAAGCGGTGGACTACGCTCTGGACTTCGGACGCGGACTGGATCGCGACATGGCCGACGAGTTTGTGGGTATGTATGTCAACGAACTGACGCTGGACTACGGCAAGCGCGGGCGGGAGTCGATCCGTCTCTTCCTGGATCGCGCGCACAAAGAGGGCTATCTGCCCCAGCCTATCGAAGTGGAGTTCATCGGGTGAAACTCAGTGAAAAAGACCGCAAAGAGCTTCGACGCCTGAGGCGACAGATCCACCGTTTTCCGGAACTGGGCTTTCAGGAAACGATGACTGCTGAACTGGTTCTCGACACCCTTCATAATGAGAATATCGAGTGTCGCGGCGAAGTAGGCAAGACCGGAGTCGTCGCCCACATCCAGGGAGAAAAGCCCGGGCCTCTGCTGCTCTTGCGAGCCGACATGGATGCTCTCCCGATTCAGGAAGTAGCGGGAAGGGACTACGGTTCCACTCATCCGGGTATCATGCACGCCTGTGGACATGACGGGCACACGGCCACGCTTCTTGTGGTCTTGAACTACCTGCAAAGAAACCGGGAGACTCTGCACGGCTCTGTCCGCGCACTCTTTCAGCCCGCAGAAGAAGGCTTGGGCGGAGCGCCGGCCATGATCGCTGATGGCGCTCTGGAAAATCCCCGGCCGGACATCGCCTTTGGCCTTCATTACTGGAGCCAGATGCCGGTGGGGACGGTGGGGGTGGCCGCAGGAGCCGTCATGGCCAGTGTCGATGAGTTTCACATCAAGGTGAAGGGCAAGGGGGGACACGCCGCCGCCCCCCATGAGTGCGTTGACCCGATTCTGGCCTCCTCGGCACTGGTCTGCGCCCTTCAGCAGATTGTCAGCCGAAGGAGCGATCCCCTGAAAGCGGTCGCCCTGACCGTGGGTAAGTTTCAGGGCGGGACTTCCTTCAACATCATTCCCGAAGAAGTCCAGCTATCCGGGACGGTTCGCTGTCTTGATTCTGATGTATGGGAAACGATTCCCGGCCAGATCGAGGAAGTGATTCAGGGAACCCTGAAGGCGCACGCCTGCAGCTATGAACTGGAATACCTGCGGACCAACATCCCTCTGGTCAATCAGGAAGAAGCCTGCGAGCAAGTTCGACAGGTGGCGCGCGATGTCGTCGGGGAAGACCGATTGCTTGAAGGCGGGAAGACCTTGGGTGGCGAAGATATGGCGGACATTCTCAAGCTCGTCCCGGGTTGTTACTTTTTTGTCGGCTCCGGCTCAGGGGGTTTTGACGCGCCCCACCATCACCCCTCCTTTGACCTCGATGAGCGTGCGCTGGAAACCGGTGCAGAAATGCTGATCGGACTTACGGAGAAGATCCTCAGCGGGTCAGGGTAAACTCTTTCTCTGTGAGCCGGCTCCCTTCCAGGACAAAACGAAGTGAGTAGTCGCCAGGCTTGCGCTTCTTCTTCAGGGAAGTATTCAGGCTTCCCTCGACCATGACCACGCCGTCCTCGTCGGCCAGGACTTCGTATTCTTTGGAATAGAGCTTCTTGCCGCCCGGCTTCCTCCACTGCAGTTCAGCACGATAGGTCTCGCCGGGAAGAAGCCCGCCCGCAAAAGCCCGTGCGGACAGAGAGGACTTCTTTTTCATCGAGAAGTTGGCGTCGGGATTTTCTGAGCCATCGGACAGCTCGATGGCGGATTCCAAAAGCTGGAAGTTCTTTTCTGCCATTAATTCCCGGTTGAAATAGATGCGGAAAGTGTAGCGACCAATCTCACGCTCTTTTTCCGCCGCGATATTCAGCTTGCTTTGCAGGGATAACTGGTCGCCGCCCTGGATCTCCTCCTTGAATGAGTTGAGGTCCTCGGCCTTTTTCCAGTGAATCACATGGCGGCGGGAATCGCCGTCATTCTCAATTATCACCTCGGCATAACGACGGAACATCTCGTGCTCATCGGGACGAAGCCAGACCAGGTGAATCGAATGAGTACGACCCTCCTCAAGCCCTGAAAAATCGACGATTCCGTGTACCCGGGACTTCTCCCCCGGCGAAAAGTACTCGGCCTTGCCCAGACGCTTTCCGGTCTTCTTGCTGACCGAGCGATAGAAGCCGATGTCCAGGGAAAGCGAAGACTCGCCAGCCCGGTACTCCTGAAGAGCGGTCTGCTCGCAGGCAAAAAGGAAGGGGAGAAGGAGAAGAAGCCCGAATCTTTTCATGAGAACCTCCGTGGGGACGCAACACTATCCCCTCTGTGGAATGCAGGGTCAAGTCCTGCGCACAAAAAAGCCCCCCTCCCGAAGGAGGGGGGCATTCCTTGACGACTATTTGAGGAGCGTCATCTTGCCTTGCAGGCGTTCGGTCTGTGTCTTCAGTGAGTAGAAGTAGAGCCCGGAACTGACGGATCGGCCCTCACTGTTTCGTCCATCCCACTGAACGGAGTGGAAGCCCGCGTCCATCCTGTGATCCACAAGACGGGTGATGCGGCGACCGCTGGCATCGAAGATATCCAGTTCCACCGGACCCTCCGACTCCAGCCCGAAGCGAATCTCTGTCTTCGGATTAAAGGGGTTGGGCGTGTTGGGAAGCAGTACCGTGCGGAGCGGTACCGATGAGTCCGCACCGTCGGTAACATCGGGAACCTCGAAGCCCACAAGGTAGAACTCATCCACGCCTGCCTCAACCACGGAGCCGGAGCCCTCGTCCGATGCGATAAATCGCAGGCGAACATTGGCGGTCATGTCAATGTAGTCCTCGAGAGTGAAGCTCTTGTAGGCCCAGCTCCGGTCACTGGCGTTGGTATCTTCCAGCGTCACCCAGTTACTTCCATCATCGGTGACCTGAACCACCCAGTAATCCTCTCCGGGAGCATTGCCCGTGTCGTTGGTATACCAGCGACGATAGCTCAGGGCCACATTGCTGAGATCCGTGAGATCAAGGACGGGGCTAAAGAGCGTGGTCTTGCCGCCATCCACGTCAGCAGCACCCTGGTTTGCACCCGCAGCGTCGTCGCCCGTGATCCAGCAGAGAACGCCCGGGGCGTCCGTTGCATCGTCTTCGGGGTTGACCTGCTCGCTGCCATACCAGGTAGCGTTGGGGTCCACGCGGGTCCAGATCCCGGTCTCTGCGTCGTCGCCGGCATCTCCCACACTCCAGCCTTGGTCGCTTTCCATGTCATCGGCAAAGACATCCACCTGCGTGGTCACCCAGAAGACATAGGCATCGCCCGGGGCGCCTGCAGGATCAGCGGACTCGTTGCCCGCCTCGTCCCAGGCATTAATCCAGTAGGAAATCCGGCTGCCCTCGCTTTGACCGGGAATCGATGCCTCCACAAGGCCTCCGCCACCGGCAGAAGTCATGGGAAGAGTGACCGGAACCCCCTGGCCAAGAACCGTGTAGGTCAGGTTCGCTGAGGCCACATCGGAATAATCGGTCACATTGGATTGAATGACATAGGGGCCCGCGGTGTCCGGTGTGTAGGGATACACCGTGGTGTTCTCGATGCGCGGTCCCAGAATATCGTTCAGGGAGAAGTTCCGGTTCACGGTCTCCCCGATGGACACATCCACACCGTAGGTCGTGTCCGGCTCGAAACTATAGTGGCGCGCAACCACGGTATAGGTTCCCGCTTCCACGCTACCCCAGTAGGCGCCATCATCGCCGCTGTAGAGTGTGCGGCCGGTTTCCGGGAGATAGATCTCACAACCCGGAAGCGGCGTGTCCGCAGTGGCGTTGGTGACCACGCCTCCCAGGTAGCCCAACTCCATGGAGGAAATCGGCTCGAAGGCGATGGCCCGACCGCTGGCGATCGTGGACGCACCCGGCGCGTACTGGTTCCAGTAAGTGTAGAGAACACCATCGGTGTTGTCTCCATTCTGGATCCCGACCGTCGCATAGCCGTTTTCGCTGTCCACATTGCTCACGGTTGCATACTGGAAAACGATGCGTCCGTCGCCGGTGGCCGTCTCGTAGTTAGCGGGATCGTAGAGGAAAACCTCAAAGGTCTCGTAACTGTTGTTCCAGTCATTGCGAAGCGAGTTCCACTCAATGACAAAACGGTGGTTGTCCGTGTCGTACCAGGTGTAGACATCGCTGTAGGTGCCCGACTGGTAAAGGTTGTCCCAGAAGGGCGCAATCAGGTTCTCCGGGCTTCCCGCACTGGGAATGTTCCAGTTCCGGTAATGCACCAGCGAGGTGGTACCCATCGTCATCCAGCCGTTCGAACACACGGAGATCTGGTTGAAGGTCTCGCCGTAGTACTGGAAACCGAAGGGCAGGTTCACCACCTTTGTGTCGTCCTGCTCCCAGCCATTGTCCGACAGGTTGAGGTCTGTTCCCGGTCCACCGGCACCTGGACTCAGTTCCACCCATCCGTAGGTCGGCGCATAGAGGTAGTTGGTGTCACTGTTGTCGAAGGCGTAGTAGCCGTAGCTGTCCGGCCCGGTCGGCTCATTCGAACTGGCGCTTCCCACCTGCTCGACATGCTCCACGACTTCCGTTGCCCCGTTGCTGTATTGCAGGGTCAGGGCAAAGGCCGCCAGGTGGCCACCGAAGCACTCGTCTGCGATGCTGATCGTAAAGCCGTCACCGGAATTGGATTCCGACTCGCCGGGGTTGACCGAGGGAATCACAGCCTGAGAGTCGGAGATTCCCACCCAGGGGCTCTCGGTGCTCAGTGTTGCGGTGATTGTCCCACTGGGAACGGAGCCTGAATTGTAAAGCTCCACGAAGAAATCGCCGCTCTCTCCGGGATCCAGATCTTCGCCCGGTCCGGTGAAGCCGGAAGCGATCACTTCAAACTCGGCGCTCATTACGGGCAAGGCTACCAGCGATGTCCAAGTCTGGAATCCGGACTGGACCAGAAGGCTGAGCCCGATGTCATGCGCATCCGGCGCGTAGGAACCCACTTCCACGAGGAAGTCGGCCTGAACGCTAGCACCTGCCGGAATGTCTCCGCAGTTGGCGGAGCCTGACAGGATGCTCGCAAAGGAGTCGGAGCTGGACAGCGTTGCCGAGACATTGCTGGCCGTGGAAGAACCCATGTTCTTCAGGGTCAGGCTGAGTTCCAGGGTTTCTCCCGGGTTCACCTGACCGTCGTTGTTTCCCTGACTCTGCCCGGAGTTGTCGTCGTCGATGTCCGTGGACTCAAGGCCCACAAAGATCGACTGGCTTTCCAGACTCAGGCTTCCCTGGTAGGGATAGAGGTTGTGCCCGGTCACGGTGACAAACATCTCTCCCGCACTGGCTCCCTCGAATCCGAGAAGCACTTGCCCGCTGGAGTTTGTCCAGCCCGTGGACCGGACTTCGCCATTCTTGAACAGGGCGACCCGTGCGTTTTTCACAGGCATCCCGGAGTCAAAGACGGTTACGGGTACGGAATTCGCCCCTGTGGGCAAACTGCCGGGGTGGTTTACGGAAAGCACCTGAGGCTCGGCCGTAAAGATCTCCACAGCCGGATCTCCCATCAGGTTGTTCCACACGGACCAGATCTCCACCTTGCTGGGCTGGGAAAGCTGGTAGTTGTTGTACATCTCCAGCTTTCCGCGGGTCAGGGCAGGACCCATTCGGTAGTCGCCGGAGTTCAGGAAGCCGTGAGCGATCCCGTTGAACATGCAGTTGTTGAAGCGGGTGTGGGTTCCAATGGTCGCTGTCCCGATACAACCGATAGCCCCACCGTTGGGAGCTCGAAGGAAGGCCTCGGACCGGGAGGTTCCGCTGCTGAAAGAACCGGTGTCACAGGTGATCACCACGGCAAAGGGAAGTTTGGTCCCGTTGCTCAGCGCAGAAATGTGACCCGTGGAGAAACCGCTCATGTTCCAGTAGCCGCGATAGGAGAAGAAGCTCTCTCCCTGATTCAGGTTGCTGGTCAACTGGCTTGGGAAGTTGCCGCCCCAGATGGAGTCGATATCGGAATAGCCTTCCTCCAGCAGTTCATCCCGCGCCCACTGGTGCACATAGATACAGGTGATTCCCGAAGAGCCGGGATCTCCGCAGAGCACGGCCCGGTCAAACCAGGTCGTGCTCGCCATGTAGGGGTCGGTTTCATAGGACATGATCTTGTCGATGATGTCTTCCAGTGATCCTGTGCTGGTAAAAGACAGTCTTCCAATGTGGATATCGGCAAGGACATCATTGCCGGCAAGGTTGCAGTAGTAGTGATCACCTTCGCCGCCGTAGCCGGAAAGACCCTCAAACCAGGTGGCAACCGGGAAGGAACCATTGGCATCACCAATGAGAACCACGAACTCCAGGGGAACGGCGTTGTTGTCGTAAACATCCTGGATGTAGTTCTTGATGCTGCTCGCGCTGCTGCCCGTCTGGGCCGTGGACACGACTTCCACATTGTAGCCCTGCTTCTGACGCCATTCGATCAGTGGCTGGATGCGAGTCAGAACCGCTGAGCTGTTGGCGTGGACCATCAGATAGGTTCCCGGTCCCTCTTCCACGCCGTCAAGAAGGCGGTCGCTGTTCAGAACGGTCGTGCGATACAGGTTTGCGAAGGACTCCGGGATGAAATTGCGATGAACCGGAACCTCTGCCCGGGAGTCAAGGCCCTGAAACTCCAACTCCACTTCGATCCGGGAGGTGACACGAATTTCACCGCTGGAGGGGTCGTAGCTCAGGGGCTGGAAGCTCAGGGGAACCACTCGCAGGTCTCGAAGCACAGCCGGCTCGCCGAGTTCCAGACCCGCCTGTGTGCCTGAGGAACGGGAACCATAGTAGTCGCCGTCCACCTCAAAGTTCTCCGCACCTTCTGCCTGAAGGGGAAGCAGTCTTCCCTGGCCCACAAGCTCCACGCTTTCGGAGATGCTTCTCAGTCTCAGGCCCCTGCCTTCGGGGACTGCGACCAACTGGGTCATTATCGGCAGTGCGGCCTGCCCGGGAATCCCGTCCACATTGGCTCCGTCAAAGGAGTAGTGGCGGTACTCTTCTCCCTGGATCTCCAGAACTTCTTCCTGAAGAGAGGGAAGAACAAACTCAATCCGGAGCCCTTCTTCACTGCGCTCGAGAATCTGAACCTGAACCGGTCCCTTTCCTTCGCCTTCAAGAAGAATGTTCCGGGTTTCAATCGCGTGGCTGGGGATTGCCACAATGATAATACCGAGCAGGAAGTGCCCGAGTTTCCTGACCATGGGGTCCTCCGGTGTTGCAGACTTGAGTATCGACGCTCATCATTATACCACAGGCTGGGGGGATTGGGAATCGGAAGCTCGAAAGAATCGCCCATACCTGCGTCCCTGTTGGGATTCAGCGGTCTTTTGTGCTACAATAGAGAGCTTTCAAGACCAAACCTCATTTACGAGCAACAGGGAGAACGAGCATGAAGAGCAGACTCGGGCTGTCCGCCTTATTCCTTCTGGCAACTGTCCTTTCGGTCAGTGCCGGTGTAATTCACGTCCCCGGTGATTACACCCTGATCCATGATGCCGTACAGGCCTGTGCCGCAGGAGACACCGTAGAGGTGGCCCCCGGCACCTATGGCGACTGCACCCATCCCACTGACGGTGATGCACTCGCCTGTGTCATCATGAAGTCCGGCGTAATCCTGCGTGGTTCCGGTCCCGATGCCACGATCATCGATGTGGCGGGACTCGGAAGAGGCATCTTCGTGGAAAATGTCTCGAATTGCCGCATTGAGAACCTTCAGGTTACCGGCGCCTTTGCGGAAATCTACGGCGCCGGGATCCTGCTTCGCCATGTGGGCAACGATGTCGAGATTCGCGATGTAAAGATCTTCGAGAACCTCGATGGCGGCATCATCTGTATCTACGACTCTCATCCTATAATTGAGGACACGGACATGGTCTTCAACGCCGCCAAGCAGGGCGGCGGCCTGGCCGTGGAAGAGGGAAGCAGCCCCATTGTCCGTAATTGCAACATCTCCAACAACGAGGCGCCCAGCGGTGCGGGACTGATTATCCGCAACCTGAGCAACCCGGTCGTCGAGAACTGCGTAATCGCGGACAATACGATCAACGCGGCCTTTGGGGCCGGCGGCGGCGTGGCGGTCATGAACTCCAGCCCCCAGATTTCGGATACGGAAATCAGCGGAAACCTCTCTCTCGGATATGGAGGGGGAATTGCCTACCTGGACCAGTCCGGGGGATTTCTACAGAACTGCAAGATTCTCAACAATGTCGCCTCCAATGACTTCTCGGTGGGCGGCGGTATTTCCACAAACCAGTCCAACCCGGATATCGACGGCTGCCTGATCACTGGCAACAGCGTCCCTGGCGCCTGGGGTGAGGGTGGCGGCATTGATGCTTCCTTCACGCCCGCTCCCTCAATTTCCTACTGCACGATCGTGGGCAATTCTACAGGAAGCGGAGGAACCGGAGGCGGGATCGCCAGCCAGTTCGACGCGGCACCCTCGATCTATCGCTCCATTATAGCCTTTGCGGACAATGGGCTTGGCGTCTCCTGCCTCTACGGCTCGACGCCCCTGCTCAGCTGTAACGATATCTACGGAAACCCCGGCGGCGACGCCGTCTGCGGAACGGACGGAGGAAGCAACTTCTCCTCCGACCCCCTCTTCTGCGGTACCGAGGGCGTGGAGTACAACCTTCAGGCCGACAGCCCCTGTGCGGCCGCCAACAACGACTGTGAAGTAACTCTGGGAAGCGAACCGGAAGATTGTTCGGTGGATGTGGTCGAAGGACCTCTTTCCGCCGCCAGACTTCTCGGCAATGCTCCCAACCCGTTTAATCCAAAAACCGGTATCTTTTTCGTTCTCGACACTCAAGGACATGCTAGTCTCCGGATTCATGACATCGCCGGAAGACTGGTGAAGGATCTCTCTCCCGGATCCCTTCCCGCGGGCAACCACCGCGTGGACTGGAATGGTCTGGACGAGTCCGGACAACTTGTCCCGAGTGGTGTGTACTTTTACACGCTCAAGGCATTGGGTCTTGAGCAATCGAGGCGGATGATACTGATAAAATGAGGCGTACGCGTTTCGCGTCTGCTCTTGGAACCGGACTGCTGGCCCTGGCGACCTTCTCGGTCGCCGGGCTTGCGGCCGATCAGCAGGCGCTCTGCTCCCCCCTGGTCCACGAGGAAGTTCTTGCGGATCAAAGTATCCTGACTTTTGACATCCCGGCCGATCGAAGTAGCGGACCCCTGGTTCAGCGTTTGCTTCTTCCTGGAAACACCCGAATCGCGGAGCTGTCTCTTCGGCGCGGGCAGGCGAAGCTGGAACAATTCGGCTCCCTGCAGTCGATCAGGGGGCGAAAAACCCTGACATTCGGGATCCATGATGCGAGCCCCGGGCTGCTGGAGATCTCCGTCCAGCATGACGGACATTGGCAGTCTTCCTCCTCGTCCCGCTCCTTTGACCGCATCCTGTCTGACTCGGTCAGCGGCCTGCCGGAAGAATATCGGAGTGAGGAAAACGGGTCTTATGTCATTATCGCTGCCCCGGATTTTGTCGAGGCCGCAGGTCCCCTGCTGCGCTGGAAGCGGCAGAAGGGGCTGGAAACCGTGCTGGTGGACACGAACAGCACCGGAACTTCCAATGAGCAGATTCTCGCATGGCTGCAAAACGCCTACGATAGTTGGGAAAACCCGCCGGAATACCTGCTCCTGCTCGGCGATGTGGACCGCATTCCCTCCTGGGATTTCAGCGGCAATGTGACCGATCTTCCTTACTCACACCTCGATGGTGAGGACTGGTTACCGGATCTGCTTCTCGGCAGAATCTCCGTGGAAAGCGCCTATGAGGCAGAAGCCGTGATTCACAAGACCGTGGCCTATGAAAGCCAGCCCTACACGGACAACACGGACTGGTTCACCCGCTCACTGATGGTGGCCGGCAACTACGGTTCGCACACTCCGATCAGCACTGTGACCTTCTGCGGTGAACAGTTGGAGAGTATCGGCTTTGACCCTGCGGAAACTGTCTTCTTCCCGCCCATGTTCAATGGAGTCTATTTCGTGGACTCCGCACTGGAGACGGGCTGCTCTATCGTCACCTACCGTGGCTGGGCCTATGGAACCGCGGGCTGGGAGCCACCCCACTTCACGGTCGATGACATTCCCGGAGTGGAAACGGGCGCGATGAACCCCGTGGTCATGAGTTTCGTCTGCCTCAACGGGGACTTTTCCGACGACGAGCCCTGCTTCGGGGAAGTGTTCCTGCGACAGGGAAGCCCGGAAGAGGCCAAGGGAGCCGTCGCCTTTATCGGCAACGGGGAACACTGGAGCCACACGCGCTTCAACGATGCCATGGCGATCTCGGTTTACGAGAAGATTGTGGAACCAGCCTCCAGCGATCTCGGCAGCCTGCTTCTTGCCGGCAAGCTGCGTTTCATGGACTACTTCCCCCATGAGATGCATGAGGACGGCGACGAGGAATCCGTGGAGTTTTACTTTCATATCTACAACCTTCTCGGCGACCCGGAGTTGAATTACTGGAGACAGGCTCCGGTCTCAATGACGGTGACCTGCCCGAGTGTTCTTGGTGAGGGCAGTGAGAGCCTGGTAATTGGCGTCTCGCAATCCGGCACGCCGCTAGAGGGCGTTCGAATCGCCCTGAGCACCTCCGATCGTTTGATCAGCTCCGGCTTTTCCGATGAATCCGGTCTCCTGGTATTGGAAACCGACAGTCCGGAAGCGGGCGACGAACTGATTTTGACCGTCACGGCCCCGGGCTTTGCGCCCACGATTCTGGACTTGCAGACCGAGGTAGCCGAGGAGCTGCTGGTTCTGGATGACTACGCCGCCAGTTCCGATCCGGTGAGCCCGGGCAGCCTGAACAGTCTTTCCGTGAAGCTGGAAAACCGGGGAACGCAGGACAGTGAGACCGGCAGCCTGCTCCTCTCCTGCAACAGCCCCTTCGTGGAAATCGACACGGGCAGTGTTTCTGTGGAAGCCATCCCGGCGGGAAGCTCCGCCTGGAGTCTCTCGGACTTTGCCTGGACCCTGGACGCAGGAGCCGCCGACGAAACCCGCCTGCTCTTTGAGGTTTCCGGGAGCGCTCTCTCGGATTATCTGGAACTGGGGGTCAGCGCTCCGGTTCTGGAAGTCGCGGACATCCAGGCCTCCGATGACGGTGTCGCGTCGCCGGGAGAGAGCCTGGACCTGGTTCTCACGCTTTCCAACACCGGAAGCGGTGGCACGGCCGGCGGAACCGCCACGCTCAACCTTCTCAGCGAAGGTGCCAGCCTGGATCAGGGTAGTGCCAGCTTCGCCGCACTTCCGTCCGGCGGAACGGCAAGCAACTCCGAAGAGCCCTTCCAACTGAGCCTTGATGAAACGGCTGCTGAAGGAAGCGGACTTTCCTTCCGCCTGGATTTCCTGAGCGCAGAAGGCTACGAGCTGTCCAGTTCCTTCACGCTGCTTGTCGGTGAAATGGATGCGGGCGCGCCGGTCGGACCCGACAACTATGGCTACTACATTTACGACAGCGCGGACTTCGATTATCCGGCAGAAAGGCCCGTCTATTCCTGGAAGCCCCTGAGCCCTCGCTACGGAGGTTCGGGCGAAGCGATTTCCTTTACTTTCGAGGGTGACACCCCTCTTCTGGATCTTCCCTTCGACTTCCCTTACTATGGAGAGCTTTTCTCCCAGATTCGGGTAAGCGACAATGGCTGGATTTCCTTCGACTTGAGCGATGCCATGGAGGGAAGCAGTCCGGTCAATGTCGACTTCTACAACTGGCCGATTCCCAATCGCCACGGCAACCACTCGCTGATCGCACCCTTCTGGGACAACTTTACCGTGGATCCGGACACCAGCGTGACCGACCACGAGTTCCACGACGGGGTTTACGCGCTTCACGACACAGAGAGCGGAGCCTATGTGATTGAGTGGAGCCAGATGCGCCACTATCGCAGTGAGATTGAGGCCTTCCAGACCTTCCAGTTGCAGCTTCTCGACCCTGCGGTCTCCAGCAGCGAAAGCGGCGACGGGGAGATTCTCTTCCTCTATCGCCAGATTACCGACAATGACTACCTCCGCAACTATTCGAGCGTTGGGATGGAAAGTCCGGACGAGAGCACGGGGATCCAGTACTGCTACGCGAATCACTATGCCCCCGGCTCGGCGCCCCTGGGAGCCGGCCTGGCCCTGAAGCTCTCTACTGACGACCCGGTGCGGGATCCACTGAGGCTCTCGGATTTCTCGGCCACGGCGACGGATGATGCCCTCTTCCTGCAATGGAACATCGAGGACACGCGTCCGGTGAATGGATGGAAAGTCTATCGCCAGACGGAATCCGGCGAAGAGGAACTTCTCGCTGAACTGCCCTCCTCCGTGCGGGAGCTTCTCGATGAAACTCCCGGAGAAGGCTATCGCATTGTCGCTCTACATCCCTTCGGACAGGAAAGTGATCTGGGGCTTCAGGGTAATTTCGAGAGCCCGGGCTTTAGAATTTCATCCTGCACCCCCAATCCCATGGTTCGGGAATCCCTGATTTCCTTCAGCCTGGACCGCAGTGCCGAAGCCAGCGTTGCCATCTACGATCCCTCGGGTCGCCGGGTTCGCCTTCTGGAGAAGGGGGAACTGCCGGAGGGAGAGCGTTCTGTAATCTGGGACGGACGAAATGATGCCGGACATCCGGTGGCCAGCGGCTTGTATTTCTGCCGCCTGGCTTCCGCAGGCAAGACAAGCAGCAGGAAGCTGGTGGTGGTCCGCTAGGAGGGCGGGTGGAACTGATCTTCTTTCTCTTTGCGCTCCTGCTCGCTGCAGGGCTCTGGGAAACCGGCCGTCACCGTAGGGTGCGGCAGGGGATTCCCGTGCGCATCCATGTGAACGGGAGCCGGGGAAAAAGTTCCGTTACGCGCCTGATTGCTGCGGGGCTTCGCGGTGGCGGAATGAAGGTCTTTGCCAAGACCACCGGGTCTGCGGCCCGCATGATCCATGTGGACGGAGAGGAAGAAGCCATTCGCCGACGCGGTGGGCCGAATATCCGCGAGCAGTTGTCCGTTTTCCGGCAGGCTCGCAAAGAAGGGGCGGATGCGCTGGTTCTCGAATGCATGGCCGTGCGCCCGGATCTGCAGTGGACCAGCGAACAGCACATTGTCCACGCCACGCACGGAGTGATCACCAATGTGCGTCCTGACCATCTGGAGGCCATGGGCCCTCGCGTGGAAAATGTCGCCGAAAGCCTCTCCAACACGATTCCGCGTCGGGCAAAACTCTTTGCCTGTGAAGAACGCTTCGAGGCTCACTTTGAAGAGGTTTCCCGAGACAGAAAGACCTCTTTCCGCTCGGCCGACTCAAAGAGCGTGTCAGGGGAAGACCTGCAGGGCTTTTCCTATGTGGAACTGCCCGACAATCTGGCTCTGGCTCTCGATGTCTGTCAGGATCTCGGTGTGGACCGAGATACGGCCCTTGCTTCCATGCGGAAGTTGCAGCCGGATCCAGGTGCCTTGATTCCTCTTCTTCTCAAGGAAGGGAATCGCGAGATCGAGTTTCTGAATCTCTTTGCGGCAAACGACCCCGAGTCTACGGTTTTCCTCTGGGAACACCTGCGGCTCGGAGAGCGCGAGGAAGAAACTCTGGCGATCATCAACATCCGGGCAGACCGGATGCGCCGGAGTCGGGATCTCGCCCCCCTCTTCGGGCGGGAGATCCGGGCAGATCGCTATCTCCTGATCGGGGAGCAAACGGCGGTCTTTTCTGAAATGCTCCGGCGACGCAGGATTGATAGCGAGAAGATTCTGGATCTCGGGGGAAGGTCTGCGGAGGAAGTCTGGTCGCAAGTGCTTCAGTGGTCGCCCCCCCGCTCGCGGGTTGTGGGAATCGGCAATATCGGCGGCGCGGGCGTGGAACTGATGAGCCTCTTGGAAAAAGGAAGGGCGGCATGATCTATCAGTCCATTGGTCTGGGTCTAGTGGTCAGCCTGATCTTCTCGGAGGTTCTGGGCCTTGCGGCTGGAGGCCTGATTGTTCCGGGCTACTTCGCGCTTTATCTCGACCAACCGCTTCGACTTCTGGGAACCGTCTTCGCATCGCTCCTCACCTTTGCCTCTGTCCAGCTTCTCAGCCGTTTCATCCTTCTTTATGGTCGAAGAACCCTGGTCTTCTGCGTCCTGCTTGGCTTCCTCTTTGGCGGGGCAACGCGCTATCTGCTGATTCTCAATACCATGCTCGGTGGCGCACTAGACCTGAGCGTTCTTCAGTCCATCGGCTACATCATTCCCGGACTCCTCGCCTACTGGATGTTCCGACAGGGTGTTCTGGAAACCCTGAGCACTCTCTTGGTGGCCTCCTTTCTCGTAAGGCTTGCGCTGATTATCGCGCAAGGGGGAGGTGCCCTTGAGTTGGCGTTCTGATCGTCGTCGCAAGATGGTTCTTCTGGCACTCGCCATTCTGGCGGTGGGCCTTCAGGGAGTCATGGAACTGACCCGAAGGCCGGTTCGCCAGAGCGACTATGAGCTCAAGATGGAGGCGGCAAGGCTGGCAAAACGGGCTTTTGAATCCGTGAAAAAGCACCGGGGAATGGAAGACGCGCAGCTTGACCTGACCAACGACCCTTCCGGAACTGGATTGATCGGGCCGGAGACCAGCCTGATTACCAACTCCTACGGAAACCTGGAGAGTAAACTTACCAGCCTGAACCCGAATTTCGCGGCCTATGTCGTCGAAGAGTTGCGGAAAGCCCGGCTCAAGGACGGGGACCCGATCGCCATTGCCATCAGCGGCTCCTTTCCCGGAATGAACATTGCCGTTTACGCGGCGATTGAGGTCATGGGGCTTCGACCGGTGATTGTCACCTCCGTGGGTGCCTCCAACTGGGGAGCCACCAACCCCGACTTCACCTGGCTGGACATGGAAAAGCTCTTTTACAATAAAAAGCTCTTCGGTTTTCGCTCCGCCGCCGCGAGTTATGGTGGTGGCGATGACATGGGGCGCGGTCTCAGCCCGCGCGGGCGAGAGCTGATTGCAGAAACCGCCGCGAGAAACCAGCTCCCCCTCCTCTCTTCGGCAAACCTGGAAGAGGCAATCACCCGGAGGATGACTTTCTACGAAAGTGAAGGCCGGGGCCGGGCCTACAAGGCCTATGTCAATGTCGGCGGAGGGCTGGCGAGCCTGGGAAGCAGCCAGAACCGGAACCTGCTTCCCGCAGGACTCAGCTTTGAGCTGGAGCCGAGTAACTGGCCACGAAAGGGCTGCCTGATCCTGATGAGCGAGAAAGGGATCCCGGTTCTTCAGCTTTTGAACCTGTCGATCCTGGCGAATCTGGCGGGGCTTCCCTATGCCCCGGAAGAAATGCCGGAGCCGGGCAGCGGAAATGTTTTCATGAAAGACAGCTACCGACTTGACTTGGCCCTACTCTTTTTTGTTCTCTATGCTCTGGTCTGCACACTGGTTCTCGCTCCGGAGGCCCGCAGGGGGCTCTTCGAGCGTTGGCGGGGAAAAGTGGACGGGGACACGGTGTAATGAGGGGGGAATGATGACTCGGGCAATCCTCATCCTTCTGGCCGCAGGTCTGACTATGTCAGGCCCTGCAAGTGCCAGTTGGAAAAGTCTGAAAACCCGCGGTGGCGGCGGGAAGGTCTGCCTGCGCGTAGGCTCCGAAGAGCTATCCTACCGAGTGCTGGATTCTGACAAGCCGCTTCGCCTGAAGCTCCGGGGCCCGAAACGCATCAAGCTGGTTTCCCGGTATCTCTTTCATGAGGGCGATCCGGAAGACCCCCGCTACGGTCTTCGGGTCTTCCTTGACGGACAGGAAGAAGTTCGCCGCCTCTTTCGTGCGAACGCACTTCCCAACCTTGCCCTCTGTGAGGGCGAAGGAGAGGTGGGCGCCCTTCGCAAGCTCTATCTGGACATTCCCACGGGGCAGCACGAGCTGGAAGTTCTCCCCGCAGGCGAAATCGCCGGGCAGGTTGCCCTGCGGCTCTTTCGGGAAAGTTCCGGCAAGGGCCCAACTTATGTCAGCTTCGCGCCGGAAGTGTTCGACAAGGTCTGGCGACTTCAGTTTGAAAGCGGGCGAACCAGCACCTACTACCACTTCAACGCAGACAAGCCCCTGCGCTTCGAGGTCATCGGTCCCACGACGCTTCAGATCAACACCCGTCTGGACTTCGAGCAACAGATGAGCGGTTCCACGGCTTACGAACTGCAAATACTGCAGGACGGGGAAAGCCTTCCCGGCTTCTTCTATCACACGAAGAAACTGAGTTCGGCCTCCTACCTGGAAAACCCGGAGATTCTTCCCGGAGAGCGAAAGAAACTGAGGCTGTCGGTTCCCGAAGGGCTTCATCGTTACGAAATCCACTGCACCGGGCCGGATCATTGCGGTGTGGCGGCTCGCATCCGGATTCCGGAAGCAGATCTGAAGGGATCCCGATGAATCTTGCTTTTTGTCGCATCCGCCTGCCACTGCTTCTGGCTCTGTTATTTGTGGCGGGACTTCATGCCTACCCTCTCCGTAGTTCCGGAGAAGCCCCCACGCTGGAGGTGTTTCGCGGCAAGAAGGCGAAGACCTACCTCTCCTTGAGCGAAGGCCCGCTTTTAATTCCCCTTGAGGGGCCGGGAAGAATCAGGGGCTTTGCGAAGCTTCATCTGGCAGAAATGAAGGCGAGCCGGGCGGAGTGGTCCATTTCAGGCCTGCCCGAAGGTCTGAACTGGAAGCACAAGTTCAAGACCACGAAGAAGGACCGTTTTGCCGAGGGCGTTGCCGGCTTCCCCAGTTCCGGCAAGAAAATCGAAGTGGAAATCCCCCAGGGGATTTTCACTCTGGAGATTCATGGCGATGCCGGGCTGCTCTTCACTCTGGACTATGATGGACCGGAACAGCCTTTTCCGAAGCCGCTGATTTCCCCGCTTCGCCGGCTTCTCAGCGACTGGAAGCTCAAGAAAAAAGGCTCCCTTGATTTCACCTACGACGACAACATCATCCACTATTCGGACGATCTGGTGATTGAGTTCGTCGAGGGAACCGCGCCCTGGAAGTATGCGCTCAAGAGCTATGACGACCTCATCATGACTCCTGCGCTGGACATGAGCTGGGATCGCAAGTTCTTTGGGAAAAACAAGAGCCGCTTTCGTTTCAAGTTCAAGCGGAACCGCTATCTGCACAATCCGATCAAGTCGAACGAGACCTGGTACCTCTACCTTCGTCAGTATTTCCCGGGTGGCCGAAGTCTGGAACTGAGCTACGACTACACGCCGCAGAAATACATCCGGCACCTGACCGACCGCCCCCCCACGGATCCTTCGGATTCACCTCTGCAGTGGGTACCTTTCCGCTTTACGAGCAACAACTTCAACCTCTACTACCGGCATCGTTTCTCGAAGAAAGTGTCGGCAACCTTCCGGGTTTTCCGGGGGCTTCGCTATTACAACCAGCCTTACATTGAACAGGATCTCGATGACCTCGGGGGGCGCATCACCCTGTACTGGAAGCCGTCCAAAAAATGGAGCCTGACCCCGGAGTATGGTTTCAATCGCGCAACAGCCCGTCGTTACGACATGGTGGGGGAAACGCCGGAGACCGGCAACGACAACGACAATTCCTATGACCAGAACCGTTTTCAGTTGGAGGCAAGCTGGAAGCCGGGCCTCCCTTACTTCGATTCCCTGTCCTTCCGCATCACCCGCAGAATTGCGCGTTTCACATCGCCCAAGCTCCTTTGGGACGACCCTTTCCATGTGGGACGCGAAGATGTTTACACGACCCTAAGAGTCCAGTTCAGCAAAAAGATCCGAAAGGGTCTGGGCGCAAAACTGGGAGCAGACTTTACCCATCGGACGGTGAACTCCCCCTACACGGGAGACATCTCCGAGGGAATGGATTACGACAATGCCCGTTGCTGGATGGGCCTGAACTTCGACCTCTAAAGGACGACCATGAGAAAGCGACTGACTTCGATCTTCCTGCCTGCTGTTCTTCTAACGCTGGGCTGTGGAATCCAGGATCTTTATGAAACTCCGGACTCTCCCTACCAGCCGGTGGGGCAGGTTCTCCTTCCCAGCATGAATGAGGGCGTCGCCGTGATGGATGACTATGCCTTTGTCGCGGCCGGGCAGGCAGGGCTTCATGTGGTCGACATCTCCACGCCCTCTGACCCGGTGCTGATGATGACCCTGAACACAACGAAGTACGCCGAGAGCATTGCGCTCACACGCACTTTCTTCGGTGGCTCCATGACCGACATCGCGCTGGTTGTGGAGGGAACCGAGGGAATCACTTCTTATGACATCACGGATCCCGGAAACACGAGTTCCTACGAACAGGGAACCACGGCCGTGGACGGCAACGGGCTCTATGTCCTGGAGCCGGAGAATCCGGAAGATCCTTTCACGGTTTTTCTTGCAGAAAGCTGGAAAGGAATCCGGGTCTTTCAGGCAAACCCGGAGGTGCCCGGGCTGCTGGAATACAACGGTGTCTTCGCCGGCACACAGGGACGGGCCATGGGCATTGAGGTGCGGGACGGCTTTGCCTATGTCGCTGACGACGAAATGGGACTCGCGGTGCTGGATGTCAGCGTTCTGGAGTTGGGTGCCGTGCAGATGGTCTCCTGGGCCGACACGCGCGGGAACGCTCTGGACGTGGCCCTTGATGGCGACTACGCCTTTATCGCCGACGGAACCATGGGCATCGTGGCCTTCCAGATCGACGGCGGCAGCACCCCGGTTCTCGTGGGAGAACTCGACCTTGCCGCCTACAGTCGCTCCATTGTCGTGCGCGATGGCCTGGCTTTCCTTGCAGCCGCAACGGGTGGAGTTCATGTCATTGATGTCTCCGACCCGGCGAACATGGTCTATGCCGGCAATGTCATGAGCAGCTATGCGACCAATCTTTGCCTGACTCCGGACGGTCTCATTCTGGTCACTGATCAGGAAGAAGGCCTGCTGGTTCTCGAGGGCGCCGCCTTTGTGGATCAGGTGTCTCCTGGCGCGGTTGTCAATCTCGCCGCTCTGGCCAGTGGCTTTGAAAGCCTGACCCTGAGCTGGCAGGCCGGTGGGGACGATGGTTTCCAGGGACAGGCCAGTTCTCTTAATGTCCGCCAGTCCTCCTCCCCGATCGCCAGTGAAGTAGAATGGGACGCCGCCACTCCGCTGTCAGGCGCACCCCTTCCCGGGCTTCCCGGCGAGACGCAAGGTATGACGATCTCCGGCTTCACGCCCGGTGAGACCGCCTACTTTGCCATCCGAACTTTGGACGATGCGGGACTTCAGTCCGCAATCGCTTCCTCCGATGCCGCAGAGACTTTCAGCGGCATGGTGCTAGCCTCTTCCGGGGTCAACCAGATGACGGGCGAGATCACCGACACCTTTATCTTTGAGGCGGTCTACCTGAATGAGGATTCCCTGGAGCCAGTCTCGCACGAAGTCCTTATTGATGGGGCAAGCTTTTCCATGAGCTTCGTCTCCGGCGACTTTTACACGGGCGCTCTCTATCGCTACGAAACTCTTCTTGATCCCGGATCCCACCGCTTCTCTTTCCACTTCGACGATGGCGCCGGCCATGTCTTTGACAGCGAAGAAGTGGACGGGCTTTTTGCGGGAACCAACATGACCTTCACCATGGGAAGCCCCCTGACGGAGTCCGGTCGTGAACTCGATG
This sequence comes from Candidatus Krumholzibacteriia bacterium, assembly GCA_030748535.1. Classification (NCBI taxonomy): domain Bacteria; phylum Candidatus Krumholzibacteriota; class Candidatus Krumholzibacteriia; species Candidatus Krumholzibacteriia bacterium. Next base: position 22,354 of record JASMLU010000009.1, on the reverse strand, counting down.
AGGTGGAGCACCTGGTGTCCTTGAGCGACACGCTTCTTGCCTCTCCCTACGAAGTCACGCAGGCGGAGTGGGTGGCTATGGGACTGGAAAACCCGTCTGCTTTCACGGGCGACAATCTCCCTGTGGAAAGCGTGACCTGGCTGGAGGCTGTCGAGTACTGCAACCTTCGTTCTGTGGCCGATGGCTACGGGGAAGCCTATAGCATCGACGGTTCCTCGGTTAGCTGGAACCAGGATGCCGAGGGCTGGCGTCTTCCCACGGAAGCTGAATGGGAATGGCTCTGCCGGGCGGAAAGCGAAGAGGCTTTCTCGGGCGGCGGCATCACCTTTACCGGTTGCGACATTGACCCGGTGCTTGGCAACCTTGGCTGGTACTGCGGAAACTCCGGGGAAAGCACCCACGATGTGGGTCAGATGGATGCAAACGATCTCGGGCTTTACGACATGCACGGCAATGTCTGGGAATGGTGCTGGGACTGGTACGGGGCGCTGGGAGAAGATCCGGTGCTCGACCCTCAGGGACCCGGGACCGGAGATCAGCGCGTGGTTCGCGGCGGAAGCTGGTTCTATTTTGCCAGCGATTGCCGTTCCGCTTCGCGCGGTTCTCGCTACCCGGACAGCGCCGACGACACGGTAGGATTCAGAGTCGTGAGAACACTTCACTAGGAGAACGATGGCCAAGCCGGGACGCTTTACCTTTATCGACCGTTTTCGCGGTTTGATCGGAGTCATGATGGCTCTCGGTCACAGTAACTATTACTTCAACCATGTCTGGCACAGCCTGGATCCCATGGACCCCTATTTTGCCAGCACGGGACAGTTCTGGCTTCGCTACATGGGCTACCTCTGTGCGCCCGGCTTCCTGATGATGAACGGAGCGATGGTCTACTGGGCCTTCCAACGGCGGCTCAAGCACGGCACGAGCCCCTGGCGTGCACGATGGGAACTGATCGAGCGCGGGATCTTCCTGATCCTGGTTCAGCTCTTCTGGGTGAACTCCAGTTGGGGTGCTTTCAGCCGCCTTCGCCTCAACCACTTTGGAATCATTGCGACCATCGGAAGCGCAATGATCCTGCTGGTCTTTATCGTTCGCTGGAAGTGGTGGCAAAGGCTTCTCGTGGCCGCCGGCCTCTTTCTCGCACAACCTTTCCTGCTTTCGATCCCCTACGATCTCAAAAGCTGGATTCACATTCCGGTTCAGTTGTTCTGGGACGCGGGCGATTACAACAAGTATCCGATTCTGCCCTGGTTTTCCCTCGCCGTGCTGGGCTCGGTGATGGCGCACTTCTGGTTTGAGCGCTGGACGGATCCTGTCAAGCGCGCACGAAACACTCTCGGAATCGGTGCAGGTCTGGTTGCCCTGGCCTGGCTGATCCGCCTGGGGCGCGGTTTCGGAAACATCTTTCCCTACTCCGATTTTCTTGACTGGTCCTTCTTCCTGGTCCAGAAGTACCCGCCCAACCTGGTTCACCAGGTCTGGTTTGCGGGAGCCGTGATCTTCATGGTCGGGATCTTTGACTTCATCAGTCAGCGCAGCAACATTCTTTCTCCCCTTGGGGTCGTTGGTCGGGTTCCGCTCTTCTTCTACGCGGTGCACATTCCCTTGCTTGCGATCTTCACAAAACGCCTGGGGATCTACTATCGCGAAGGCGCCGTGCTGGCGTCTTTTGTGGGTCTCGCGGGCTTGCTCCTGATCATGTTTCCCCTGGCAATCTGGTTTGGGAAAGTCAAGAAGCGCTCTAAGAACAAGTTCATTCGCATGATCTGACCCGGTGGCTGTGCTACAATTACGCTGAACAGAATGGGAGGATTCTGATGAAGCGTGTCGTAGCACTCTGTCTTCTACTGGCTATTCCTGCACTTGCCACTCATGACCCCAACCGCACTGCCACGATTTTCGTGCACGGATTCAACCCGGACGGCTGGAGTGAGGTCGGGGTCTTCGGCGAAGACGATTGGGAAGACTCCATGACCCCCTTCGCTGAACTGGCCGGGCTTCCTCACATTGGTCAGCCGGGAGGAATCAACTTTCCCAACTGCGTTGCCTCCACTCATTACTATGGCGACACTCCGCCCGACTACTACGATGCCGACGATCTGGCCGACCTCGATGCAATCAATGCCCAGTGGGGTGGCGGCGTTCCCCGCTACGCCCTGATTGTGGCAAAGTACGCGCGGCGCATTCTGGAAATCTCTGGAGCTGAGCAGATCAATTTCTTCAGTGGAAGTTATGGCAGCTTTGTCACTCGCTGGCTCATCGAGAAAGATGTCGAGGGACTGGCGAGCGAGGGCAAGATTGCACGATGGCTTTCTGCGGAAGGGGTTCTCAGCGGGCACTGGGCGGCTTCCAACGATGTCATGATCTTCCTCTGGGAAGAATTTTCGGTTCCCAGCCTGGATGTAGACCAGTTGCACTACGACTGGGTAGAGACCCACCTACACTCCCCTCGCTGGCAGGCGGACAATCCTGATTATGGAAATATCCTGATCAGTATGATGGGTTCGGTCAACGACAGTGCAAACGACGGCTACATGACCGATGCCATGCTTCTTCTGGGTGAGTTTCAGCCCAACGATGGCGTGGTCGGTCTCTACGACTCCTACTTTCACGAAGTGCTTCCCGCTTCGCAGTTTCTGGGTCTGACACCAATGCAGGGCTACTTCGATGTGGACCATTACTCGCTGGCTGACTACCCGGCCGCCTGGGCCACTGTGACCTCTTTTCTTACCGGAAGAAAGCGGGCGCGGGTTACCCTGACCCGCACGCAGGTAGAAGACATGCACGAACCGGACGACTGGGCCTGGGATTTTACGCCCGCAGAAATCGTAATCCAGAACCGCGTCTGGTCGCCGCTTGCTGAAGACCTGTGGCAGATCACCGACCCGCTGACAGAGCGACACCGGGAGGCCGCCAATTCACCAATCTACGAGTTCGGCGATCATGGAAGCACCCTGATCCTGAACCACTCCATCTTCGACGCCATGGTCGAGGAGGGGGAAACGGAACTGCGTGTGGATCTCTGGGCAGAAGAGATCGACTGGGACGAGAAGTACGACATTTTCGAGATCATCGGAGTGGGAGATCCCACAGACGACCTGGGCGGTACTTCGATCACCCTGCCCCTGGTCAATGGGACCTATTCCTTCAACGCGCCCGACTGGAACGGAGATCTCCTTGTGGAGGTCTTCGACTATCCCTTTGATCTGCTGGAAAACCCGACGGCCGCGCCGGTCTCGGGGCTTCGCGAAAGCCTGCAATTCCACCCCAATCCCTTTCGGGAAGAGGTCCTGATTTCTTGTGGCCATCGCGACCGACTGACCGGGCCTTCTGCGCTGGAGGTCTTTGATGCTCAGGGAAAAAGGGTCCACCAGGAGAGTTTCTCCTCCGGGGAAGAGCTTCGCTGGAGTGGACAGGGCTCCCCGTCGGGGGTGTATTTTCTCCGGCTGAGCGATGATCAGGGAGTTCGAAGGGGACGCGTGGTTTTGCTACGCTGAGTTGCCGCAGACCCTGACATATCTAAAGTCGTGGTTTATATTTGTCATAGATGAAATACATTCACAGAAGCCTGGAATCTGAGATCCAAGGGGCGAGAGGGGTTCAGCTTCGCTCCTGGACCAGTATTGAAGATGTTTTTCAATCCTGATTACTTCAAGAGAAGCAGCTTCTTGCTGAACAGCGGCCCCCCGGCGCTTCCTCGCAGGAGGTAGACACCGGACGGCAAGTTCTCCGCCTGCCAGTCCAGTTCCAGCACCTCTCCCGCTTGACCGTGAAAGAGATCCTGTACGCTGCGACCCTGAAGGTCGTGGATTACAAGATTCAATGGTCCAGCCTCTTCGCGGCTTACCCGAATGCGGGTGCGGGGATTGAAGGGATTGGGCCAGGCTTCCAGCTTGAGCTGTGCAGAAAGGGGAACCGCGTCGGCCAGGGTGCCGAAGGCGTCGTCCAGGGCGGTCCAGAGTTCACTGCGGCTTCCGTCATAGCCGAGCGCCCAGATGCCGATGCCGGCCAGGTTCTCATTGATGGCAAATTCGTATTTGAAGGTCAAAGAGCGGTCGTCCTCGAACCAGCATTGATACCAGCCACCGGAATTGTAACGATACCAACTTGTCTGTCCGGCGCCGTCCCAGAGCAGGCCGTAGTTCAGCGCTTCGGGATAGGCTTCTGCGAAGGTCTTGGCCGTTCCCCATCCATAGGTGGGGGCCCCGGGTTCTCCGTTGGCGCAGGACCAGAGGTAGCCGTAGTAGGGAACTCCCAGAAGCAGCTTGCTTGCGGCAACACCCTTGTTGAGATAGTCGTTTATGCTCCAGGTGACATTGTAGGTTCCCCAGTTAGCAAGAGGCGCGACCGGTCCCGTCGATGAACTTCCCGGGTAGTGAAAATCATAGGCCATGACCATCAGGTGATCGCTGTAGCTGGCAATCGCGCTGTACCAGTAGGCGTCGGACCAGTCCACGGCCGGCGTTGCAACCGAGAGATAGGCGTTCGGCAAGGCGGCATCCAGGGCAATGCGAAGGTCCTGCAGGAAGAGAACATAGTTACTCCGCTGGTCCCAGGCCACGCCCTCGAAATCGACATTCACGCCATCGGCTCCGCCTTCCGTCACTGCGGAGACAAGTTGGGAAATCGCGTTGCTGCGATTGCTTGCACTCGAAAGCAGGACGGTCAAATCCCAGGAGAGAAACATGGTTGCCGTCAGCAGCACCCGAACCCCGTTGTCGTGAGCCGTTTCCACCAGCCCTGTCCAGGGCCAGCCATGGTTGTTCGAGATATCGCCCGTAGAGCTTAGCTCCAGGGAAAAGAAAGCCACCGTGCTCAATAGATCCCAGTCGTAGTCCTCATAGGCGTTGCCCATCCAGTAGGGATGGTAGCCGTGAACTTCGTGGGTGGTATTGCGATGGGATCGCGCCAGAGGCGCCACGGGAAGGTTCTGCGGATCCTGCCAGCCCTGCCAGCCGGAGAGTTCCCGGGCCTTCCACTCGCGAAGCTCGCGAGCATGAATCGATTCTTCCGCGCCGAGTGCGATCGGCAACAGGCAGAAACAGAGAAGCAGGAGAAGAACCGGTTTCATGAGAAGCCTTGTCTTTGCCATCAGGACAGTTCCAGTATACCATGAATTTATCGGCATTTTCCCGGAGGAGCTTGAGATGAAAGCAGTTCGAATCCATGAACACGGTGGCCCGGAAGTTCTGCAGATCGAGGAACTTCCCCGCCCGAAAGCGGGACCCGGCGAGCTTCTTCTTGAAATGAAAGCGGTCGCCCTGAACCACCTCGACACCTGGGTGCGCCGCGGAGTTCCCGGTCATGTCTTTCCGCTCCCCATCACTCCCGGAAGCGACGGCGCCGGCCTTGTCGCAGAAATTGGCGAAGGGGTCCGGGGTTTCGAGATCGGCGACCGGGTGGCAGTGCCGCCCGGCTACTCCTGCGGAAACTGTGCCGCCTGCAAGTCCGGACTGGATCATAGGTGCCGCAGCTACGGCATCTACGGCGAAAGTTGCGATGGCGTGCAGTGCGAATACTTCCGCATCCCCGCCGACACCGCTCTCCGCATCCCCGACTCCCTGAGTTTTCAAGAAGCCGCCGCCATGACGCTGGTCTTCCTGACCGCCTGGGAAATGCTGGTCGCCAAGGCCGGCCTGAAACAGGGAGACACCGTGCTCGTCCATGCAGCCGGCAGCGGCGTGGGCAGCGCGGCCATCCAGATCGCCCAACACTTCGGCGCCGAGGTCATCGCTACCGCGGGAAGCGAGGCCAAGCTGGAAAAGGCCGCCGAACTGGGGGCAAAGCATGTGATCGACTATTGCAAGTCGGATTTCGCAAAAGAGATTCGCGGCATTTCTAAGAAGGGCGTGGACATCGTGGTTGAACACACGGGGGAAGCAACCTTTGCCGGAAGCCTGAGGTCGCTTGCTTCCGGTGGCAGAATTGTCACCTGCGGTGCTACGAGTGGTGCAAGGATCGAGGCCGACCTGAGACCGATCTTTTTCAAGAACCTGTCCATCCTGGGAAGCACCATGGGTCGTCGTGACAGTCTGCCGGAGATCTTACGCCTTGCCTCCGAGGGACACCTTCGGGCAGTCATTGATTGCGTGCTGCCTTTTACAGAGCTTCGGGAAGCGCATCGGCGCATGGCCGACCGCGAGCAGTTCGGGAAGATTGTGCTGGAGCTGTAGAGCGCGTGGGGGGCGTGTATAATTGAACATCGGATGTTCATAAGTCGCATCCCGTTGAAACAAATCAAGATGGCTGGGCAGTACCCCGCTCTTCCCCTGACGGGCCGCGACAATCCGGGAAGACCGCCCCTGCCCGTGCAAGAGAGGACAAAGGGTCTTCTCACATGGTTTAGAACAGCTTCAGTCTTTCGTGCTTGCTCAGAGAATAGCTCAGGCTCTCCAGCGCAATGGCGAGGTTTACATTCCGGACATAGATATGATCCGGCATGAAAAGCTTGGTGGGGGAAAAGTTCAGGATCCCCTCAACTCCCGCATCCACCAGACGGTTGGCTACATTCTGCCCATATTGCGGGGGGATGGCGAGAATCCCCATGCGGATCTTTCGTTCCTTTACAATGGAGTCCAGATCCTCCATGGCGTGAATGTGCCGACCCTCCCACTCCTGTCCAATCTTGGCGGGGTTGTTGTCAAGGATCGCACAAATGTGGAAACCCTGTTTGTGAAACTCCTCGTACTGGAATAGCGCGTGACCCAGGTTGCCTGCACCGACAAGCAGGAGGTTCCACTCTTCATTGATTCCCAGAATCTTGCCGATGGTATCCTTCAGACCCTCCACATTGTAACCCAGCCCCCTGCGACCAAAGCTGCCGAAACTGGAAAAGTCCTTGCGGACTTGGGCGCTCGTAATGCCGCAACGGGCGGCGAGTTTTTCGCTGGAAATTGTCTCCCCACCCTCATCCTTGATGTCCTCAAGAATGCGGAAGTAGTTGGAAAGCCTTCGGACGGTCGCCTCGCTGGCGCCTCCCTTGATGTTTCCGGTACTTTCATCCCTCATGGCGCCTCCTTTGGGTTCTCGCCTTCGGTGTTTCCATTTCGGGGAATCAGGGCCAGGGAAACCACGCGGTCCCCTTCGTCCAGCTTCACCACACGAACCCCCAGGGTGTTTCTTCCCACCCGGGAGATATCCTTCACGGCCTGTCGAATCAGAACACCACCACGACTTATCAAAACAAACTCGTCATTCTCATTGACCGGGATTACCGACACCACGCGACCATTGCGCCCCGAGGTCTTGATGTCGATGACTCCCAGTCCCCCCCGGCCTTTTACCGGATAGTTTTTCAGGGGCGTGCGCTTGCCGTATCCCTTTTCTGTAATAGTAAGAAGGCTCCGGTCATCGCGCAGGGTCACCATGGTGACCACTTCTTCATCGCCGCGAATCGTTACACCCCGAACACCCCGAGCGCTGCGGCCCATGGAGCGAATCTTCTCCACGCCGAAGCGAATGTTCCGGCCATCGCTCTTGGCCAGAAGAATGTCTTCGCCTTCCCCTACCAGATCGGCGCCCACCAGACGGTCACCCTCTCCCAGACCCTGAGCGACAATTCCACCACGGCGTCGGCGTGCAAAATCTTCCAGAGGTGTGCGTTTCACTTTGCCGGAGGCCGTGGCCATGACGATCCATCGGTCTTCGGCATCAAAGTCGTCCACACGAACCAGGGCCATGGTCTTTTCGCCAGGGCGAAGTCCCAGCATGTTGACAAAGGCTTTTCCGCGGGCAGTTCTGCCGCCTGCGGGGATTTCCCAGACCTTGATCTGGTGTACGCGACCGAAGTTGGTAAAGATCAGGAAGATGTCGTGCGTGGAGGCGACTTCCACCTTCTCCACGAAGTCCTCTTCCTTGCTGCTCATGCCGGATACCCCGCGTCCGCCTCGGCGTTGGCGGCGATAAGTGTCCAGAGGGGTGCGCTTCACATAGCCGGAATGGGAAATCGTGATCGCCATCTCTTCGTCGGGAATCAGGTCCTCGTCCTCGAAGTCTTCCAGACCCGGAGCGATCTCCGTGCGACGCGGACTGTTGAAGCGATCCTTGAGTTTGCCGAGGTCTTCCCTAATCAGATTCAGCACCTCTTCGCGATCGCCCAGGATGGAGCGAAGTCGGTCGATGGTCTCCTGAAGCTCCCGGTACTCGTTTTCCAGCTTGTCCCGTTCCAGGCCTGTCAGCCTGGCAAGGCGCATATCGAGAATCGCACGAGCCTGAGCCTCACTAAGAGTGAACTGCTTCATCAGTTGGGTGCGGGCTTCGTCCACATCGGCGCTGGACTTAATGACCTTGATCACTTCGTCAATGTTCTCGACGGCCACCAGCAAGCCCTGAACGATGTGCGCCCTCTCCTCCGCCTTGTTCAGTTCGAAGCGGGTACGGCGAACAATGACTTCCTCGCGGTGTCCGAGAAAGGTGTTCATCAGTTCGCGAATGCCACACTGTTTCGGCTGTCCATCGACCAGCGCCAGCATGTTCGCACTGAATGACTGTTGCAGGGGGGTCAGCTTGAAAAGCCGGTTCAGGATTACCTGCCCCTGAGCATCCTTCTTCAGCTCGATTACCACACGCATGCCGTTGCGATCCGATTCATCGCGGATGTCCCGGATTCCCTGAACCTTCCCGGCCTTGACCAACTCTGCGATCTTCTCGATCAGGCTGGCCTTGTTCACCTGATAGGGAATCTCGGTGACGATAATGCGCTCGCGTCCACTCTTGCCGTCCGGCTCCAGTTCCGCACGACCTCTTACGAGAATCCTGCCACGGCCGGTTTCATAGGCCTGACGGATTCCGCCAGTACCATAGATAATGGAACCTGTCGGAAAGTCCGGCCCCTTTACATGGGTCATCAGTTCCCGGGTGCTGATTTCAGGATCGGACAAACAGGCCATCAAGCCGTCCACCAGTTCCACCAGATTGTGTGGGGGGATGTTGGTCGCCATACCCACGGCAATGCCGGAGGCCCCGTTCATCAGAAGATTGGGAACAGAAGAGGGTAACACCGACGGCATCATGCGGCTGTCGTCGTAATTGGGAACAAAGTCCACGGTCTCCTTGTCGAGGTCGCGGAGTTGCTCTTCTGCCACCGCCGTCATGCGGGCTTCCGTGTATCTTTCTGCGGCAGCGGAATCGCCGTCTACGGAACCGAAGTTTCCCTGCCCGTCCACGAGCGGATAGCGCAGGGAAAAGTCCTGAGCCATACGAACCAGAGTGTCATAGACTGCCTGGGTTCCATGTGGATGGTAGTTGCCGGCCGTGTCACCGGTGATCTTTGCGCACTTCCGGTATGGGCGGCCGGGGCGCAGGTTCAGGTCGTTCATGGCGGTAAGAATGCGCCGCTGTACGGGCTTCAGACCGTCCCGTGCATCGGGAATGGCGCGGGAGATAATGACCGAGAGTGAATACGCCAGGTATGAGCGTTTCATCTCATGTTCGATATCTACCGGAATAATGCGTTCGCCGTCAGACATTGACTTCTCTTTCTACTTAGATATCCAGTTCGATGGATGAGTCGCCATAGGTTTCAATAAAGGCACGACGAGGCTCGACCTCATCGCCCATCAGAATGGTAAACAGACGGTCCGCTTCAAGAGCATCCTCAATGCAAACCTGTAGAATGGTGCGGCTGGCCGGGTCCATCGTGGTTTCCCAGAGCTGACCGGGGTTCATTTCACCAAGACCCTTGTAGCGCTGAAGGTAGACCTTACTGGGATCTCCTCCGAGAGCCTCCATCTTATCCTTCATTTCCTCTTCATCGTGGGCATAGACCTCGGTCTTGCCCTTCTTGAGCCGGTAAAGAGGTGGCTGGGCAATGTAGATCTGCCCGCCCTCGAGAAGCTCCGGCATCTTGCGATAGAAAAAAGTGAGCAGCAGGGTGCGGATGTGCGCACCGTCCACATCGGCATCGGTCATGATGATGATCTTGCCGTAGCGGGTCTTTTCGCGATTGAAATCCTCGCCGATGCCCGCTCCGATGGCCGTGATGATCGTGCGAACTTCTTCATTGGAGAAGACCTTGTTCGGCGCGGCTTTCTCCACATTCAGAATCTTACCCTTCAAGGGAAGAATGGCCTGGAAGGAGCGGTCGCGCCCCTGTTTGGCGCTGCCCCCGGCGCTTTCTCCCTCAACCAGATAGAGTTCTGTTTTCTCGGGATCCCGCTCGCTGCAGTCGGCCAGTTTTCCGGGAAGGCTTCCGCTGTCGAGAGCGCTCTTTCTTCGTGCCATGTCGCGGGCCTTGCGCATGGCTTCCCGAGTCTGTGCGGTGGCCACGCACTTGCTGGTAATGGACTTTGCAGACTTGGGGTGTTCTTCCAGAAACTCGCGGAAGCGGGTGTTGAAGAGATTCTCCACGATTCCCCGAACCTCTCCATTGCCGAGCTTCGCCTTGGTTTGACCTTCAAACTGGGGTTCGGGAATCTTGACACTGACCACGGCCGTCAAGCCCTCCCGAACATCATCTCCCCCGAGAATGGTCTTTCCGTTCTTGCTGATCTGTTGCTGGTAGTTGTTCAGGGTTCGGGTCAGCGCGCTTCGGAAACCCGCCAGGTGGGTTCCCCCTTCCAGAGTGTGAATGTTGTTCGCAAAGGTCTGGATCGTGCAGTTGTAACCTTCGTTGTACTGCAGGGCCACTTCCACCTGTACGCCCTCTCGCTCGGAGTTCAGATAGAAGGGTGTACTAAAGAGCGGGTGCTTACCCTCGTTCATGAACTGCACAAACTCGACGATCCCGCCCTCGAAATAGAACTCCTCTTTCTCGGAGCTGCGGTCGTCGTGAATCCTGATTTTCAGCCCCTTGTTCAGAAAGGCCAGTTCGCGAAGCCGGACGCGCAGCACATGAAGCTCAAAGTCCGTGGTGTCGAAGATCTCCGGGTCGGGCATGAAGTGAACCGTGGTTCCGTCTGCATCGCTGCCTTCGCCGGCCGAGATTATGCGAGCCTCTCCTTCGGGAACCCCGCGCCGATACTCCTGAAACCACACCTCGTTTTCACGGCGAACCGTAACCGTCGCCCATTCACTCAGCGCATTGACTACGCTGACTCCCACGCCATGCAGCCCGCCGGACACCTTGTAGGAGTCGCTGTCGAACTTTCCTCCAGCGTGCAGGGTGGTCATGACTACTTCCAGTGTACTTTTTTTCTCCGTGGGGTGCAGGTCCACGGGTATCCCGCGACCATTGTCGGTAACGCGCGCGGAACCGTCGTCGAGAATCTCCAGAAGAATCTCCGTGCAATGACCGGCCATGGCCTCGTCGACAGAGTTGTCTATCACTTCATAGACGAGATGGTGAAGACCGTTGGGGCCGGTTCCGCCAATGTACATGGCGGGCCGTTTTCTCACGGCCTCCAGTCCCTTGAGAACCTGAATGCTGTCTGAACCGTATTGCTTCTTGTCCATGCTTGTTTTGTCTTTTTCCTTTGTCGTGTTCTTCATCGGGCACTCACTCGGATGTCTTTCACCATTCCGGGTCCGTATTCTTCTTCCAGGCGAGACAGTAACTTCGCTTTGATAAAGTGCAGTTCCTGGCTCCAGGCGGAGCTCTCCGAATGCAGGTAGAGAACTCCCTGGTGGATTCTCAAAGCCTTGAAGTTCCTGGCCAGGTCCTCCCCTACCAGGTCGGGCCACCGCTCCACCACTTCCCTTTCCCGAAAGGCACGAGTCAGCCCCATTCGGTCCATGACCGACGAAAGAATGGAAGCCAGAGCTTCCGGTTCTTCCATTTTAGTGCTGCGTCGGCGCATCATACTCCGCTCAGGTTTCCTGGCTCAGTCGGCCTTCCTGAATAGAAAAACGCTTCAGGGAGGGAAACAATTCCAGTGGCACGCTGTCTGCGCGCGGGGTCGCCAGAAATGTTTGGTACTGTCGACCTACAAGACGGCAAAGCCGTTCCCGACGACCCGGATCCAGTTCGCTAAATACATCATCAAGAAATACGATTGGGCGATCCTCCCGGAGCCTGGCAAGAAACTCAGCCTGCGCCAGCTTCAGGGAAATCGCCACAGAGCGCTTCTGTCCCTGTGATGCGTATTTTCGGGCATTTCGACCATTGATGTCAATGAGCATATCGTCTCTGTGAGGTCCCGCTAAAGTGCGTCTCTGTAAGGTTTCCGAGCTTCTCAGCTCTGCAAGACGTGTCCTCATCGAGTCAGCCAGCTCTTGCTCGCCCAGACCCTCTGTTTCACTCCGGTAACTCAGTTGGATTGTGGGACTATTGCCGTCAATTTCACGGTAAGACCTGGACAGAATCTCTGCAAGAGCCGGTAGATGACTCTTCCTTCGTGCCAGTATCCGACTTCCGTGTTCCACTAGTTTCTCTGTCCATATACTAATTTCTTCTTCACTTCCCCTGACCTTCAGAAGCTGGTTTCTTTGACGAAGCACTCTTCGGTAGGCCATAAGGTCACGAAGATAGGCAGGGTCAGTTTTTGAAAGGGTGAAGTCCAGGTAGCGACGACGGTGTTCCGGCTCACCCTTGACAAGTTCCACATCATCGGGACCGAAGATGACCGTGCCGACAAGGGAAACAAGATCAGACAAGTTCTTGATCGTCTGCTCGTTATTCCGAAGCCTTCTCCCCTCTGTCCGGCTCCAGGAGGAAGTCAGACTGAAAACTTCTCCATTGTCTTCTTCCAGATGGAGTTGAAGAAAAAAGTGATCCTGCCCGAAAGCGGGAAGTTCCTCGTCGCGGGAGCGACGAAAGCTACGGCCGGAAACAACATAGGACAGGGCTTCCAAAAAGTTGGTTTTGCCCTGTCCATTGTCGCCGTAAATCCAGTTGATCCCCGGGTGAAAAGTCAGTTCATCGGGCTGAAGGTTTCTGAATCCCTCCACCCTGAGTCGAGAAAATCTCACCGGAAAACTACTCGCTGAGTTTCAGGGGCATCAAAAGACAAAAATATTGTTCTTCGTCCTGATCCTCCACCGGCTCCAGAATCCCGGCATTGTCGGATCGATCCAGAAGAAAACGGACCTCCGAACTTCCTATGTTTTTCAGGGCATCCAGAAGGTAGACGGAATTGTAGCCCACAGCCATGGAATCACCCTGGTATTCGGATTCAATTTCCTCGTGGGCGCGTCCGTAGTCCGGGCTGTTGACTTCCAGTCCCACCTTGTCCGTGTCCAGACTCAGCTTGACCTGGCGGGTTGTAAGGCTGGTTGCCAGCGTAGACACCCGGTCAGTCGCAACGAGAATGCTTTCCGTGTTGACCACCATCGCCTTGTCATTTCCCTTGGGAACCACCTGCTTGTAATTCGGATAGGGACCTTCCACCAGGCGGGTAAAGAGCGTAACTCCGTCCATCTGAAAAAATGCCTGCTTCTCGGTGAAGCCCATCTGGATTTCTCCATCATCGGGCAGAAGACGCAGGAGTTGATCCAGAGCCTTGGTTGGAAGAATCACTTCGCGCTTTTCGCTGACCGGAAGAACTTCCTTGCGCTGAACAGAGGCCAAACGATGACCGTCCGTTGCCACCATCCTCACCTTTTCCTTGCTGATTTCCATGAGGATGCCATTCATGGACGGACGCGCAAGGTCTGTGGAAACCGCATAGCGGGTGCGCCGGATCATCCCCTTAAAAACACCGGCATCGGCCGCAAAAGCCTCGAAGCCCTTGGCATCAGGAAGCGTGGGAAAGTCTCCTGCGTCCTGAGTGGCCATTACGAAGTGGCTGGGGCCGCAGTCTATCGACAGCTTGCTCTCCTGGAGTCCTATTTTCACGCCTACGCTGTCGAGCTTGCGGACGATTTCTGAAAACTTCTTGGCAGGAATGGCCACCACGCCTTTTTCACTTACTTCCGCGTCCACGACCAGAGTGATAGACAGATCCAGGTCGGTCGCAGAAAGAGTCACCTTGTCGCCCTCAGCCCGAAGGAGCATGGAAGAGAGAATCGGCAGGGTGGACTTTGTAGGAACCACGTTTCCGGCCAGGGAAGCGATACGGTTCAACTCGGGTTGAGAGAGAGAGACTTTCACGCCTTACCTCCTGGAAGATCCCTTTTCCACAGAAATCGGGTCTTCCTTCTTCTTGTTTTTCTAAGAAAGAAAACAGTAGTAGTAATAGGCCCTGTGCATAATGTGTAAAACGCTGGGGAAAGAAAGACAAGCTTCGATTTCACAGGGACCTACGCTTTTTTTCTTTTCCACAGAAGCTCTGATTTTGGTGGATAAGTACGCCCGTTTTTCCACCAAAATCCACAGCCCCTACCTTTTTCCATGTTATGCACAGTCTATCCACATTGCATTGTGGATTTATCCAAGCCTGCGAAAACCCTGTTTCAGTTCATTCAGATCCCGGAACAGGTCGGGATCACTCTTGAGTGATTGATCGATCTTCCGGCAGGCATGTATGATGGTCGTGTGATCCCGGCCACCGAAAGAGCGACCGATATTCACCAGACTTTCGCCGGTTAGTTCCCGGCTTAGATAGATCGCCACCTGCCGGGGGAAGACGATCTTGCTGCTCCGCTTTTCCGACTTCATTTGCTCAACGGTAATTCCGTAGCGCTTTCCAACCTGTTTCTGAATTTCCGACAGGCTGATTTCCCGGGCCGGATTCCGCACGTACTCGTGGAGGGTCTCCTTGACCAGGTCTTCATTGATCGGATGTCCGGTCAGGTTGGAAAAGGCGAGAAGGCGAATCAGGCTTCCCTCCAGTTCCCGAATGCTGTGTTTTACGTTTTCTGCGATCAGGGTGAGTACTGGCTCGGGGATCGAGAGTTTGTCCTTGTCGGCCTTGTTGCGAAGAATGGCAATCCGGGTCTCGAGATCCGGGCGCTGAATGTCGGCAATCAGTCCCCACTCAAAACGGCTGATCAGGCGTTCCTCAAGTTCCTTGATGTCTTTCGGAGGTCGATCGCTGGTGACAACGATTTGCTTGTTGTTGTCGTAGAGGGCATTGAAGGTGTGAAAAAACTCCTCCTGCGTGCTTTCCCGCCCCGCAAGAAACTGGATATCGTCGATGATCAGAAGATCCGTGCTTCGGTACTTGTCCTTGAACTCCAGAGTTGTTCCCCGGCGGATCGCAAAAATCAACTCATTCATGAAGCTTTCGCTGGAGGCATAGTGAACCCGTCTTTTGGGGTCTTCTGTGAGAACGGCATGCCCGATCGCCTGGGCCAGGTGGGTTTTTCCCAGACCCACGCCCCCATAGATAAAGAGAGGGTTGTAGATTCTGGCCAGACTCTCGGCGACAGCCCGGCTGGCCGCATGAGCCATCCGGTTACTTCCCCCGACGATGAAGTTGTCAAAGGAGTAGCGCTGGTTCAGCACTTTACTGGCCCGGGGATCATGGGTGTAGCGGCGAAGGAACATGTCCTTGCGACTGGCATCGAGCCGGGATTCCCGCTCTCCGGAATCTTCCCGGAAAGTAAACTCCACATCCGGGCGGTAGCCGATCGTCTCCTGAACCGCGTCGAGCAGGGTATCGAGATGATGGTGGGTCAGCCAGTCTGCAAAAAACTGGTTGGGACCTTCAATCGTAATCGTGTCTTCGTTCAGATCTGCCAGGCGGGTCGGGGCAATCCAGGTCGCATAACTCTGGCTGTGAATCTTGCTACCCACAATGGATTGCACCCGCTTCCAGACCTCGGCCTTGCCCAACGGCTGAATCCGGGACTCACTGGGACTCAATGCCAAGGAACACCCCCTTATTTTCCCCAAATGTGGAAAACTGTAAAACTCTATTTATTCCAATGACTTCCAAGAGATTATCCACATTTTAGGCAGACTTATCCACAGAGGACAGGGGCCCAAGGGTGTCAAACCAGGGTGTCGGAAGGGAAAATCTCGATTCCAAGGCCTTGGAACCCCCTGAAAAATCAGGAGAAGGCGAAGCTAGCACAGTCGATTCCGGCTTTCAAGACCTCCGGCGAAAAAATGTGGAAAAAATCACAAAACATCTGTTTTCAATAGATTACAGATGGTTTAGCAGCCCGAAACCCCTTTTTTGACGAAAACCCCCCTCCTGATTGTGGATTTCTTTCTCCCGCCTTGACATTCCCCCCTACCTTCATTAGCTTTAATGACTTCCAATTCAGGGGGTTAGCTTTGAAACGTACCTTCCAGCCCAGCAATCTCAAGCGCAAGCGCAAGCACGGCTTCCGCAAGCGCATGAGCACCAAGGCCGGGCGTGCAGTGTTAAACTCGCGGCGTGCAAAGGGCCGCAAGCGAGTTTCCGTTTAGTTTGACGACAGCCTGGAGCCGGTAATGCGCGGCGCCCGAGAATTCCTGAAGCTGCCAAGCCGAGATTTTCAGGCTGTATACCGATCCGGACGCAAGTCCGTCGGCAAAGAGTTCATTTTTTTCTATAGTGAACGCAAAGACACTTTCCACTTTGCCGTCGTTGCGAGCCGGAAGACCGGAAATGCGGTTCAGAGGAATCGCATCAAGAGATTGATGAGGGAAGCTTTTCGAGCCTGCGCGGAGCAGATTCACCGACCGGGAGCCTATGTGCTCGTTGCCCGCGCCAGAACCGGAAACCGGGAACTATCCCGAATGACCGGGGAACTGAGAGAATTGCTAACCCGAATGGACCTGTATCAGAAAGAGGCCGGGACCGCTTGAAGATGATTGCCAGACTTTTGCTCTCCATGATCCGAGCGTACCGGGCACTCATTTCGCCATTGCTTCCCGCCTCCTGCCGCCACACTCCCAGTTGTTCTGCCTATGCGGAAGAGGCGGTCGCTACCCACGGGTTCCTTCGAGGTTCCACGCTCGCTACGAAACGCGTCCTTCGATGCCACCCCTTCCGAGAGGGAGGGTACGACCCGGTGCCAAAGCCACAGGATATGGACCGGGGCGCATAAAGGACCCGCATGGACAAACAGAGCCGGATCGCCTTTGGGCTGATCTTCCTCTTGCTCATTGCCTACTATGGTTGGCTGAGCCGCCATTCTCCCGACCCTCCAGAGAATCCCGTCCCCACGGAGCAGACGCTTCCGGAGACTTATCCGGAGACACGGGAATCAAGCATTCCCCCAATCGAAGCTCCCCGGGAGTTTGCCAGCGACTTCTCAAGCTTCCCCCAGGAGGCCGCCCGCAGGATCATTGTGGAGACTCCAAAGAGCCGCTACACCCTGAGTGGCGCGGGAGCCGTTCTCCAACAGGTCGAACTGCTGGAGTTTGACGCCTATAACGAGAACAACGATGCCGAGGGTAATGTTCAGCTTCTGGCCCCCGATGCGACTCCTGTTCTGGATCTGGAACTGGAGTTTTCCGGGGGAAGCCTCAACACCGGCAGCATTCCCTTTGCCTGTGAGCTTCCCGCCGGTCAGGATTCCCTGTATCTGGCCCCGGGAGAAGAGGCCACGATCCGCTTCCTCTTTGAGGACGGTTCCGGCGGGATGATCTTCAAGACCTACACCTTCCATGCCGACCGCTATGATTTTGGCCTGATGGTGGATGCGGAACTTGCGGGAAATTTCACGGAAGTTCGCAGTTACGGGCTTTCCTGGGATGCCGGAATCCAGTCCACGGAGAAGAACCGCAAGGATGACCTTCGCTCCTTCCACAACTTCTATCTTCTTGGCGACAAGCTGGAGAAGAAGGGACTGCGGAGCTTCAAGGGAGATCGAAGGATTCCGTCTCCCGAGGGAAGTCTTCGTTGGGTGGCCACGAAGAACAAGTACTTCCTGGCGGCCCTGATTCCCGACGCCTCTCCCACGGGCTGGGGAACCTTGACCGGAAGCTCCGAAGAGGAAAAACTGGGCTTCCGCGCCGACATCCACCTTCGCGGTGGGCAGAACCGGATCAGCCAGGGTTTTCAGGTCTATGCTGGTCCCATCCTGATGGAACCGCTCAAGGCCTATGGCAACGGGCTGGAAGACATGGTGGATCTCGGTAAGTGGATCCGCCCGATCTCTCTCGCCATCAAGTGGCTCATGGGCTGGCTCTACCACTACATTCCCAATTACGGGCTGGTCATCATCCTGCTTTCGGTTTTCACGAAGCTTCTCTTCTATCGGCTTTCGCACAAGAGCTTCAAGTCGATGAAGGATATGCAGGCAATTCAGCCCGAACTGAAGAAGCTTCAGGAGAAGTACAAGAACGACAAACAGAAACTGCAAAAGGCGACGATGGAGCTTTACAAGGAGCATGGCGTAAACCCGCTGGGTGGCTGCCTGCCTCTGCTCTTTCAGATGCCGGTCTTCTTCGCTCTTTTCCGTGTCTTGAGGGGCGCGGTAGAGCTTCGGGGCGCGGGCTTTGTCGCCTGGATTGACGACCTGTCGAACATGGATGTTCTCTATAGGCTTCCCTTCGACATTCCCCTTCTTGGCAGTTTCATCGACAACTCCATCAGCCTTCTCCCGATTCTCATGGGCCTGTCCATGGTTCTTCAGATGAAGCTCGGCGGCTCGGGAATGGGAGGCGGCGTGGGTCAGCCTACACAGGCACAGGCCATGAACAAGATCATGCCCTTCTTCATGACATTTATTTTCTACAGGATGCCCTCCGGCCTGGTTCTCTACTGGCTGGTGAACAACATCCTGACCGTTGCCCAGCAATACTACATTCACCGGGGTTCGGACGACAGCGGCACCGTAATCACCGCAGATTCGAGGTAAACATGGATAGCATCGTTGTTAGCGCAAAAAATCGTAAAGAGGCCATTGAACAGGGTCTCAAGGAACTGGGTCTGGCTCGCGAGGACACCCGCATCGTGGTTTTGGATGAGGGCAAGAGCGGTATTTTCGGACTGGGGGGAAGCAAGGTTCAGGTTCGTGTCAGCTCTCTTGAGGCCACGAGCGAGATCGATCTTGCCGAGGCCGAGGGAGTCCTTCGCCAGTTCGTCGACTTCCTGGGAATCCAGTACAAGCTGGAGACCAAGCAGGAAGAGGACCGTATCCGTTTCCAGATCAACTCCGAGGACGGCGAGGGTCTTCTGATTGGTCGCCGGGGACAGACTCTCGACGCACTCAAGCACCTGACGCAGAGGGTCCTGACGGCTCGCGCCAACCAGAATATGTCGATTGAGATCGAGGTAGGCGACTATCGTGAGCGTCGCGAAGAGGCTCTGAAGGAAAGGGCTCGCGAGGCGGCCCAGGAAGTTCTCGAAAAGCACAAGAGCATTTCCCTCGAACCCATGAGTGCCCAGGATCGCCGCGTGGTTCACATGGAGGTCTCCGATTCCGAACAGCTTCGCACCTACACCGTGGGCGATGGCAATCGCCGCCGCGTGGTGATCGCCTTCGGCGAAGAGGGCGAGGAGTCTTCGGCCTACGATGGTATTCCCGACCCCGGTTTTCAATCGACACGGGTTTCCTCCGAGGGAAACCAGCCTGATCAGGGTGGCCGTTCCCGTGATTCACGGGGTCGTCGTGGCGAGGGTCGCGAGCGCTCCCGGAGTGACAATCGCTCTGGCGGCAATGACCGTTCCCGCGGCGAGAATCGCTCCCGCAGGAATGATCGTCCCCGGGAGGAGCGTTCGGGCGAACGGAGATCTTCGGGCCGCGAGGACCGTCGTCCGCGCAGGGATGAGCGCGACAGCGCTCCCCGGGACAGCCAGGGTGGGGCTCCCATGAAGGGACCGCTGGAGAAAATCGCCATTCCCGAAGCGCAGATGGCTCGCCCCTTCTCGGGTGGAGGAGATGGTGACAAGCCCTCTGAAAAGCCGGCGACCCCCGCGCGTCGTCGTCGCTATCGCTAGGCCATGAACGAGCCGGGCACGAGCATTGCGGCTCTTGCCACTCCTCCCGGCGAGGGTGCGCTCGCCATAATTCGGCTTAGTGGATCCCTGTCAGAGAAAGCACTCCTTTCTCTGGCAGGCTCCGCCCGGCAGCTTTCCGATTTTCCTCCGCGCAAGCTCTGCCTCACGGTCTTGCACGACACAGAGGGCCGCGCCATGGACCAGGCACTTCTCGTGCGTTTTCCCGCTCCCGACAGCTACACCGGCGAAGACATGCTGGAAATTCATATCCATGGCGGTCAGGCGGGAGCACAGGTTCTTCTGCGTGTTCTCCAGGAGATGGGAGTTCGCGAAGCCTCGCCCGGCGAGTTCAGCTATCGTGCTTTTCTCAACGGCAAGATGGATCTGCTTCAGGCAGAGGCCGTGTCGGAACTGATCGCGGGACAAAGTCGGGAAGCGCGGCGGCTTTCTCTTTCCCAGGTACAAGGCGGCCTGAGTGCGGCTCTTCTCACTTGCCGCCGTCGCCTCTTTTCGCTTTTGCGTGACCTGGAGGCGGAAATCGATTTTCCGGAAGACCCCGTGGAACTGCTGTCCCGCGAGAAGCTTCAGGGCGAACTGCTTCGGGTTTCCAGAGAACTGGACCGAATCCTTGGGGGCGCAGAGGGAAGCAGGCTTCTGTTGGAAGGCGTGGATGTCGTTCTTGCCGGGGAGCCGAACGGCGGCAAGAGCACGATCTTCAATACGCTTCTCGGAGAAGAGCGCGCCATTGTGACCTCCGAGGCCGGCACCACCCGGGACAGTTTGCGGGAATACTGGCTCCTGCGTGGATTGCCCCTGCGACTGCACGACACGGCCGGGCTTCGTGAAGTGAGCGACCCCGTTGAGAAGGAAGGGGTGCGCCGCAGCGAGGAGTTGCTGGAGTTTTCTCGCATCCGTGTCTGGGTGCTGGACGGCTGTCTGCCTGCGAGCAAGTCTACGCTGACGCAGTTGTCTGCCCTGCGCCCCGGAAACGATCTTATAGTAATCAACAAATCCGATCTTCCCGACTTCGACCCCTCCCGGTTTTCCCGCTCCCTTCCCCCGGGTCTGGATGTGTTGGAACTTTCAGCCCTGAACGGTTCGGGAATGGAGAAACTTCAGGACAAACTCTATCAACTGGCGCTGGGCACTGGGGGACAGGAGTCCCTCGAGGTGGAATACTCCCTGAACCGGCGGCAGGAAGGTCGCCTGCTTCGATGTCGGGAGATTCTCTCCGAGCTTCTTGACACCGGCGCGGCCCTGGATGTCGAGTCCGAGCTTCTGGCCCGCTCTCTGCGGGAGGCTGTCGCCGAGCTGGATGAACTGAGCGGTCAAGAGATCAGCGAAGAAGTTCTGGCCGACATCTTCTCCTCTTTTTGCATCGGGAAGTAGTGGATTTGGGCTTAGAACGAACCGCCGTGTACGCATCGTGCGTTACGCACGATGCGTAATTGAAAAGGGTAACAGCTCTTTCCTGATATGCTGGCCGCGGTTACGGCGCGATAAATTCTTGCACTCGACAGATTTTACCAAGCGATACAATGGCGAAATGGTATCCCAGGGCTCGCCCTGCAAGCCGAGCGGAACCGTAGCGGCCCACAGGCCTACCGCCGTAAGGACGGAATTGCAGTGATCCCGGCTGCCCTTCTTGGCCCCTGAGCCCCTTGAGCCCCCCGCCCGCTTCTGCTACAATCCCCTTATCACTTATTTCGCTGACCAGCGGATATGCGGATGGGACCGCTGTGTCAAGGGGGATCCATGCGCCTGCTCTTTCTGTGTTTGCTCTTTCCTGTATTTGCTCTTGCCGCCGTGGGATTCGGGGTCAGCGCCCCGGGCACGGTGGACACCCGTCCGCCGGAGATCACCCCGATCTCACCAGCAGAAGGCGACGAGTACGAGGGCGAGGTGGACTTCGAGTGGACGATCAGCGAAGACTCTCTTTCCCTGGCTCCCGAAGCTGTGCAGCTCTTTGTGCTGGAGGCGGACTCGGTTACGGTCCTCTATGAGTTTTCCACGCCGATGCTGCCCTCGGGTAATTATCTTCACCACTGGACGGTTCCCGGCGCTTTGCCCAGCGGCACCTTTTGGCGGGTGGAAGCTCGGGACGCCTTTGGCAATTTCTCCCGCGCAGATGGCGCCGTCTTTGATTCTACGGACGGGCCGGAGAGCCTGGACATTCCCGCAAGCCTGACGCTCGGGAACGCCTGGCCCAATCCCTTCAATCCCACAACACAGCTTCGCTTCTCGATTCCCGAGAGCGGCCCCGTGAGCCTGGAGATCTACGACCTTTCGGGCCGCCATGTGGAGAGCCTCTTTCGGGGCACTCTGGAGCGTGGCTGGCAGGAGTTTCTCTGGAAGGCAGAGGGCCAGGCCAGTGGCGTGTATCTGGCTCTTCTAAAAACAAACACCGAAATCCGCAGCACTAAACTCGTGCTGCTCAAATAGGAGGCGGCCATGAAAAAGACGATCCTCTTTCTGCTTCTGGCCCTCCCCCTTTGGGCGGCCGAACCCGTGGTGGACAATGTCAGTTTTCAGCAGTTTCCAGACGGTAACGGCAATGTCGCTGTGTTTTTCGATGCCACGGATGCCGACGGCGACACGCTTCGCGTCTGGATGGAAGCCAGCACGAACGGTGGTCTTACCTGGGGTCTTCCCTGTGACTCGCTACAGGGAGATGTGGGTGAAGGCGTTGTGCCTGGTGTGGGCAAGGGCATAATCTGGCA
>JASMLU010000008.1 GCA_030748535.1 Candidatus Krumholzibacteriia bacterium | reverse complement strand
TGGACAGTGCGGGGAGCCTGACTTCGCCGGTAGAATCCCTGCTTCTTGAAGGGCCAGGGGCCTTGGAAGTGCTGGTGGTATCGGCACTTGTGGTTCGGGCAGAAGGGTGGTTGCCAGCGGGGATCCTGAATCGAGAGCTTCTCCATGCTCCACAGAGGGCAGGAAGAAGGCCAGGTACATTCTCAGAGGCACAACCTTCTATTTCCGGTAACGGCGAACGAACTCGTCCATCTCCGGCAGCCCTCCCTGATAAAGCAGGTAGCCATCATGGGGTTCGCGCTCGGTAATGTCGTTGGCAATGGCTTCGCACATGATGCGCCGAATCTTATCGGGGTCTTCACTTTGGGCCAGAGCCCAGCCGAGTTTCATATAAGCCACTTCCGGGAGCATGTTCGCCAGGGGAATCACTCCCATGTCCATCATCTCGCGTCCGGTTTCGTAGACATACATCTGCGCATAGCCCCAGAGCGTCTGCACCGTCATGAAGACGGGAATGCCAGCTTCCTGCGCACGACGCAGGGCGGGATAGAGCAACTTATTGACATGTCCCAGACCCGTTCCGGCGATCACAATGCCCCGGTAGTCTTTTTCAATGAGCGAGTCGACAATGTCGGCCTTCATTCCCGGGTAGTAGTAAACGATGGAGGCACGATCATCGAAGACCGGAAGGCAGCGGAACTCATCCAAAGAGGAAGCTCTGGGATGAAAGTCCTCCCGCAGTGGGATGACTCCTTCCCGGTCCACGGTAGCCAGGGGAACATCGCTCAGGGTGCGGAAGGCGCTCCGGTAGCTGGAGTGCATCTTCCGGACACGGGTTCCCCGGTGCAATAGACCGTACTCATCGCTGGTGGGACCAAACATGCAGACCATGACTTCGGCAATGGGTCCGTCGGCGGCCGTTCTGGTTGCGTGGATCAGGTTGAGAGCCGCATCAGAACTGGGTCGGTCGCTGGAGCGCTGGGAACCCACCATGACGACGGGAACCGGGGGATTCTGGAGCATGAAACTGAGAACGGCGGCCGTGTGGTGCATGGTGTCGGTTCCGTGTCCGATGACAACGCCGTCGGCACCCTCCCGGATCTGTTCCTCCACGGCCTTTGCTGTGGCCACCCACTCCTCGGCCCCCATGTTTTCACTGAAGACACCAAAGAGCTTCTCGGTTTCCAGATTACAGACATCGGCCAGTTCGGGAACCGAGCCATACAGCTCTCCGGGGCTGAAAGCGGGAATCACAGCACCGGTGCGATAGTCAAGACGACTTGCAATCGTCCCCCCCGTACCGAAGAGTATGACGAAGGGCTTTCCGGGATCCTTCGGAAACTCCTTCTCGGGGATGCGATAGTCCGCTTCCTTGCGCCCGAGTTCCGTCAACTTGACGATGGACTCCACATGAAGACCCACATTGTAGCCACTGGACATTTTGAGAACGAGATGAAACTCATCCGCAGTCTCGCTTCGGGGGAGGATAATGCCGCGATAAGTGCCCTTCCTGGTTTCCGCATGCACATCGCTCCAGACTCCGACCTCCTGCGAGTCGAGCAGAGCAAGCAAGGCTCCCCGGTATCCACTGTGGCTCACGATGCGCCCCCCTCTCCTGCAGCAATCAGGGCCTTCATCATGCCGGACAGCTCTTTTCCACTGACCATGCGGTTCAAGTGGCGTTTCATCCTGCCCACATAGTAGCGATGAACGGAGGAAGGATCCTCACTTCGGGGCTCCCCGATGTCGGGCATGAGCTGGGTGATCTGCCGATAGAGAAGGTCGCCTCTTGCAATCTCCAGTTTTTCTGGGGGGCGACCCGCGAGAGCGTAACTTTGCAGAGCCAGTTCATCGGCCTCTACGGGATAAATCCCCTGGAACGGTACATACCAGTTCAGATCCATCTCCGGGGACAGCTTCGTCCCGTCCTTCTCGACACGACGCCAAAGGGAAGTGAGAAGTCGGGCAAGGCGAACCCGGTCCCGGACCTGTTCATGGTACTGAAAGAAGAGGCCAGCCCTTCCAAAACGGATCAACTGCCGGGACATATCTTCCGAAAGGCCAGACTCCATTAGCCGGTCCCTCGTAAGCCAGGGACGCTCGGGAAGGCGTGCTTCCGCTGCTTTCCATCGCTCCCGGCTGAGGGGAATCGGAGGAAGGTCCGTGTCGGGGTACATCCGGTCCGGCCCCGGCAGGATCCGTTCGAAACGGGTCGTTCCATCGGTAAAAGACTGCCGGGTTTCCGCAGGAACGCCCACAAGAGCCTCCCGGCAACGATCCCCGATCTCCTGAACCGCGGTTTCCAGGTCCTCTTCATCGCCCCAGACAAGAATCACCGGATCGTCCCCGGTAGCGTCGCCCAGTGCCTTGCGGATCTTCTTCCAGTCCGAAGGAGAAGGGCCGTCCTCGGTCTGTTCACTGCAAACCAGATTCGGAAGGCGATCCAGGCAGGCCACCACGCGAACACGGTCGCGGATCTCGCGGAGGAAGCGGATGCCGGGCTGGATTTCCTGCATCAGCACATCGCGGAAGCCGGGCAGGAGAACTGCTGACAGGAATTCGCCACGCTCGACCGCCCGCATGGCAGGCCGATAGTCGCTGTTGCTGATTGCGTCCCCGAGGGCACAATGCCGGGGCTTCCAGGTCTCTGAGTCGAGACCTCGCTCAAGCAGTTCATCCCGGATTTCCAGAAGAGTCTTCTGTCGGAAAGCTTCATAGTGAACCAGAGGCGGGATCCAGGGAATCCGGCTGACTCCCTTGATCTCAACCCGGGTTCCTCCACGGACACTCACATTGACATCTTCGCGAGCGGCACCGGATCCTCGACGCACGCGACCGTTAGCCCGGGTCAGCTCCCGAATTGCCTGACAGGTTTCGGCTACTTCTTCGGGAGTTCTCATGTCCGGATCGGTAACCACCTCAATGAGCGGCATCCCCAGGCGATCGGTTCGAAAAGTGCGCCAGTGCCCTTCGTCGGAGACTTCCCGGCAGGAATCTTCCTCAATGCTCAACTGGGTGATGCCCACCTTCCGGTTTCCCACCGGGATCTCGCCGGAAACCCCGAAGATCGCTGTTCTCTGGAAGCCCGTCGGAATGGAGCCGTCCAGATACTGCTTTCGAATCACATGAATCTCATCAACGGGCTGAAGTCCGAGAAGAAGCGTAATCTCCAGAGTGATTTCCAGCGCTTCTTCATCCATGCCGAAAGGGGGAGCATCGTCCATTTCATAGGTGCAGACACTTTCCTTGTGGAGTCGATAGAGAATGTTCTTTCTCGTCTTGAACTCCATGAGGGCCGTGCCGTCGTACTCCCCCAGTTCAGAAAGCGTGGGGCGCATGTGGCGAAGAATCTCTACGTCAAAATCGCAGGTGTAGAGGCCCGCGGGACAGCGGCAAAACAGCTTCTTCGAAGTCAGAAGTTGCTGATGAACTTCCAGACCTGCGATCAGCCCCAGTTCGGCATAGTCATGAGCCTTCAAGCTCCCAAATTCCGGAATTCGCTTCATTTCCCCGTCTCTCTGGATTGAAGGGGGGAAAATACTACGATGATCCGTGAAATATCCACCCTCGAATGAGATTTCTTTGGCCGGTGGCATTCCCGGGCTATCCACGCACCGGCAGTTCATGCTATAATTGGCAGGAATTCAGCTTGAGAAGGAGATTCCATGCGTCACCTTGGTATGTCAAAGATACTCGGCCTCGTACTCATCTTCTGGATGGCGACCGCGGCTCTCGCAGCCGAAAGGAACGTCCTCTTCGAATTGTTCACGAATACCGGCTGAAGCTACTGTCCGTCGACGGAGTCGGCGTTCAACAATTTCGTCAATGCTCACCCGGACGATGTTACGGCAGTCATCTATCACATGAACTGGCCGGGCAACGATCCTTTCTACAATCACAACCCCGGCGACAACAACTCCCGCCGGAGTGCCTACGGTGTCAACTATGTGCCCTGGTCGGAGGTCGACGGCAAGTTCGGAGATGTCGCCTACTCCCAGTACACGACCCGTTACAACCAGCGGAAGAATGAACCGACCAGCGTGACCGTGGAACTCGACGGTACTTACGATGCAGGAACCGGCCAGATTGATGTGACCGCTACGGCCACCACGGATGACTATCTGGTTGATGGATCCCAGTACCGAATCTACATCGCACTGACCGAGTCGGACATCTACTACAATGGTCAATATGGGGATGACTGGCACCATCACACACTGCGTGACATGTTCCCCACTGGAAACGGTTTCGTTGTGAACTTCAATGGAAGCCTTCCCCAGAGCGCTTCCAGCTCAGCGAGTTTCACTCTTAACGGTCAGTATGCGCCGGAAAACTGTCGCATCGTGGCCTGGTTGCAGTGCACTTACGGGCAGAAGGAAGTTCTCAACAGCGTCTGGAGCTTCCTCGATGACCTGGGTGACATGACCGGCGTCCACGAGTCGCCTGTTGCCTTCCGCATGGGCAATGCCTTCCCGAACCCCTTCAATCCGAAGACCACGATTCCGGTCTCCGTGGAGAAGGACGGTCCGGTTCTTCTGGAAATCCTCAGCGTGGATGGCCGCCTGGTGCAGGTTCTCCATGAAGGAATCCTGGACAAGGGCACCCATGACTTCATCTGGAACGGATACGATGAAGCCGGCCGCAGGGCACCCAGCGGTGTCTACATGGCTCGCGTAACTGGGGCCAGCGGAAGTGATAGCCGCCGTCTGGTGATGCTGAAATAAGCGGGGATCCTTCCCGGCAATCACCCCGAGTCGCGAGGCGACTCGGGGTTTTTTGTGCCGAAAACTATCGTTTCTTCAGAAGCAGGACCGGGAACAGACCCAGGGCAAAGACCACTACCACGCTCGCTCCCGTAGGGAAGTCAAGGAAGTAGGACAAGAGCATTCCCAGAAAGCTCATGACGATGCCAAAGCCCCAGGCCAGGGGAAGCCGCATTCCTTCTTTCACACCGAGGAGTGCGGCAAAGACGGAAGGAACGATGAGGATGCTGAAGACCAGGAGCACTCCGGCGATGCGGACGGAGCTGGTCACCACAAGGGCAAACACCGAATAGAAGAGAACATCCCATCCCAGAACCCTGAGCCCCTTCTTCGTGGCCCCCTCGGGATTCTCGCTCACCAGCTTCAAACGGGGGTGAGCCCAGAGCAGAAGAAGCCCCAGTGCCCCGTAGAGGAGCGCCGTCTTCAGGACTTCCTGCCAGCTCACCCAGAGAATCGAGCCAACCAGGATCTGCTTGATGTGCTCTGCCCCGTGTGGGGCACGATCTGCGATGAGGATAGCTGCTGCAGCGGAAGCAACATAGGCGATTCCAATGATCGCTTCCTGGGGCACCCTGCGGATGTTGTGCCGGCTGAGGGAAAACAGGCCGGCGGCCACAAGGGCGCTGAGCAATCCCAGATAGTAGGAAGGCATACTCTCCAGCTCAAAGCCGAAAAGAAGTCCGAAGGCGACTCCCATGGCGGCAAACTGGGCCATGGCAAGGTCGACGAAGATTACTCCCCGTCGAAGAACATGCCCTCCCAGATAAGCGTGGATGAGAACCAGAATCACACTTGCGACAAAGGGGGCCGCCATCAGGACAAGAACATCCATCACTTGCCCCTTTCTGACTGCTCCAGAACTGTGACCCAGAGCTCAAACCAGTCAAAGAGATCCCCGGTTCCTTCGCGACTTCCCACTGACTGGGGAAGGCCCAGTGCTCGGCACCCCGCCATGGAGGCGAACCGTTCGGGCATCTCCGCATGGACGAGATCCGAGTAAATCAGAAGAGGAATCCCCTCCTCCCGAATGCGCTCCTGGAGATTCAAGAGGTGACGAGGGCTGGGCGGGATCCCCGGCAGATTCTCTACATGATCCAGAATCTCGAACCCGAATCTTCGGGCAGAATATGCCCACTGATTATGGTAGGACACGATCTCCCTGCCTTTCAGAAAGAACAGGCGACGATGCCAGTCTTCCATTCGAGACTCCCAACGCGCCAGGAAATCAGCAAGCCTCTTCGAGTAGTAGTCCCCTGAATCCGGATCCAGTTCACGCAGCTTTCCGGAAAGAGCGAGTGCCAGATCCGGATAGACCCCGGGATCCACAGTGAAATGCGGGTTTCCTCCGGGGTGAACATCCCCATGGCTTCGATCAAGGATCTCGGGAACCTCCAGGACTTCAATGAACTCCGAGAGATTCAGGTGCCCGGGATTTCCGTCAAGAATCCCCGGGTTTCTGGCTCCTTCCAGCAGGAGAGGAAGCCAGCCCACCTCCAACTCCAGTCCATTGTAGACCAGCAGGTCGGCAGAACTCAGCCTTCGACTGTGACTTGGTTTGGCAGCAATGGAGTGAGGATCCTCATCTCCCCGCGCCAGGCTGACAACCTTTACCCGCTCCCCTCCGAGTTCCATCGCCAGAGAGGCAATCTCCGGAAGCGTGGCCACAACATGGAGCCTGGACGCTTCCGCACTCTGCAGGAAGAGAAGGGCGAAAATCGCCGTGACAAGTTTCTTCATCATGCTCCCCTAGTAACGATGGGCCGGGTGGCTACCGATGGTGAAGTTGGCCTGCAAACGAATGGCCGGATAAGTTCCCTCTCCCACAGCCCTTTTCATCAGGTCCATGCGCCAGGCCTGAAATTCGCTTGCCACAAAAGCCAGGGAGAGGGCGATAGTTGAGGATTCACCTGAATGCTCGTGCTCCCCGGATTCATCTTCATGGGATGGCGAATGGAAGGAGTCGTAGCGTGCGCCGATCCAGAAGCGCCGGCTCACCTTGGCACGGCTGGAAAGGTACCAGCCACTTCCCGTGATATCCTCCTCGCCCAGACGGTCGGATCGGCGAATCCACTCCCCCTGAATCTCCAGTTGCTTTGCATTTGCACGGGAACCGATCCACTTCCAGGTAGCATCAAAACCGAGAAACTCCCGGTCTCCCTCCTCGATTTCTTCCTCATGCTCATGAGCGACCGGCCCGGACAGCCAACTTCCTCCCAGTTCCAGCGTGGAACACTTCCCCGTTTCGAAAAGTTGCGCCAGGTGAAGGGACTTCCCCCAGTGGTTTTCGGGTGCCTCGGCATGCTCCCCGTAAACCGAATGATTCAGGGGAAAGGCCGTCGCCGACAACTCCGCAAACCAGGGAAGGGGGCTCAACCAATTCATTTGCAGTGCCTCACCGGCAAGACCGTGCTCACCCAGAAGCTCTTCCCAGGCATGGGGTTTTTCCACAAAAGGAAACTGATGGCTGTGGTACTGGTTGTGCTTTCCGAAATCCCAGAGAAATCTCCCGACCTTCAGCCCAAGGTGGGCGGGAAGGCGGCGGGTCTGCAGGTATCCTTCTTCCAGTTCAAAAGCGCTGCTCCCGTGCATGGCAAAGGTCAGCACCGCCTTGCTGTAGGGATCGACATTGGCACTAAGCTGCAGTTCGGTCTCCTGAATTCGCAGTCCCTCCTCCGGGGAATGTTCGCCTTCATGCTCATGTTCATCGGTCTCTCCCAAAGATCCCGAAGAGTAGAGAATGAGGCCATTGGCACTAATGGCCGGATTGAAGTCCCGGCTGATCCCGGTGCTTGTGGTAGAAGCAGTGGCATGGGATACAGCCAGAATCATGGCAATGACAAGTAGGGTGATACGCATCACGAACTCCTCGCTGTTTCAAAAACCGATTCTTTGATCTTCGATTGAAAGTCGGAATCAGGCCCAGACAGGAGGTCCGCGAATGTGCTGGAGATTGGCTGGCGCGAGCGTGGAAAGTACTGCTCCGGGGAGTTGGAATCTCTCCAGCACTTCCATCGAGGGAGTCTGCTCTGCAGTGTGTTCAGCAAAGCGCGAACCCAGATTGTGGAAGAGCGAACAGGATTCATGATCCCCCTCTTCCTCTCCATGTTCATGAAGAAGATGGAGAAGGGGCGCAGAAAGCCAGAACATCACTGCAATCAGCAGGAGTCCCGGCAGGAATCCGGAACGCGCAATTTTCATGGGTCAATCATAGTCATTTGCTCGAAATCTGACAAGAAGGCAAGGCGCAATCCGGGGTGGACCGAAGGCTGCCTGCTTTTCTCTGGAACGGGACGCCCCGACTTGCTAGCCTGCTTCAGGCACTCTCATGAAAGGAAGAACCGCGTGAAGGACCTCCTTAGTGAAATCTGGGAAATGCAGCGGGACCTGAACCGCTACACCCTCAAGCAAAACGAACAGGGAATCGACTACGACGAGATCCCGAAGAACCGACACCTTCAGAACGAATGGGTGCAGAAGTACTCACTGGCCATGAGCCAGGAAATCTCCGAACTCGTCGACTCGACAAACTGGAAGTGGTGGCGAACGAAGGTCGATCTCTTCGATGAGCAGAACCTGAAGGTTGAACTTGTAGACATCCTTCATTTCTGGGTCAGTGCCTGCCAGGTCATGGGGCTATCTGCGGAAGATGTTCACCGAATGTACATGCAGAAGAACGAGGTCAACCGCAAGCGACAGGACGACGGTTACCTGGTCAAGGACGAGTCGGACAACCGGGGCATCGGCTGATGAACCGTGCGAGGATTCCCCTCTTTGCTCTGGCTCTTCTCGTTCTCGCCTGGATCTGGCAGTGGAAGTTCCACCTTCCCGAGCTTCCCGAGCAAGTGGCCACCCACTTTTCTTTTTCCGGCAAGGCCGATGGCTGGAGCAGTGCCGACAGCTTTCGACGCGTCTATTTCTGGCTTCAGGCGGGCATCACGATTCCCATGCTGGCTTTCGCGCTTCTCATTCCCCCTCTTGCTCGTTCCGGAAAACTCGAACTTCCGAAACGGGAAAGCCCCGAGGAAGAAGAGGCCGACCGCGATTTCCTCTCAAGCCAGTTGCTCTGGATCACCACCCTGACCTTTGCGCTGAATCTGCAGATTCATCAACTCATCCTGCGCTGCAATCTCGATGGGACTTATCAACTGGGTCCGTCTTCCTGGATTGCCATGGGTCTGTATCTGGGTTGTCTGGGACTTTTGACACGAAAGATCTGGCAGCGCTCCCGCCCCAGCTAGTGGGTGCAGTAGATCACCCAGACAGCAATCCCCATCCCCACCGAGATCTTCAGCACTGAGGACAGAACTCTCCCCAGGAAGGCTCCCCAGCCTGCCCGCAGGGCTTCACTGTCGGCGCGGCCTCGTTTCCAGGCCTCCAGACCCGTAGCACCCACAGCAGAACCGAGAAAGGCGCCCACAAGCGTCCCGAAAAGCGGGAGAATCATGGAGCCCAGGATGGCACCCGCCAGGCCACCGGCCATCGCGCCGGCAACGCCCCACCAGGAGGCACCGGACTTCCGGGCCATCAGCGAGGAGAGCATTGCCTCGGCGACTTCCGCAAGAAGCACCACCAGCAGGATGATTCCCAGAGACAGAATACTGATGCTCTGAAAGCCGCCAAGCCAGGCGGCAAGAATGGCGAGTCCAAGAAGAAGGAAGTTCCCGGGAAGTCCAAGAGGAATCATGAACAGGGCTGCCAGCATGCCGATGTCGAGAAACACCAGGCCGATGACTTTCAGAATACTCTCCCACATGAAAAACCTCCCGCAGTCCTACGGGCGGATCGGCCCCAGGATTCAGTCAAATTAGCGGAGTTTCAGGAGCTTGCCCGAACACTGCCTCTCTCCAAGCCGGAGCCGATAGAGATAGAGTCCCGAGGGGAGATCGCCCGCATCCCAGGGGATCTCCCGAAGTCCGGGAAGCAGGGTTCCCCTGACAAGTCGAGTGATCCGGCGACCGGCAGGATCGTAGATCGAGAGTTCCACTTCTGCCACATGATCGAGATTCAGGAGGAAGGTCGTACTCTCCGGGAAGGGGTTTCTGCTCAAGCGAAGTGCATTCTCGAGAGGGAAATCCGTAACGGCAGTTTCTCCCAGAGTGATGCTCGCTGTGAAGACATCCTGGTCTCCGTGGCGAGTGTCCGTCCAGACCGGATGGATTCTCTCTCCGGAACTGGCCGCCAAGCCGATGTACTCGCCGATCAGTCCCGCTCTTGAAGCGGTAGGATCCGAGGATACGGTGCTCACACGCAGATTCGGCTCGATCGTGTTTCCTCCATCATGGGACTGCGCCAGATAGAGGTCCATGAGAAGGTTTGACGGATCGTGACGCCGGTCGTAGAACACGATGCTCACAACTCCGTCGGGGCTCACGCAGAGCCAGGGATGAAACTGGTCGCGGTTGTTGCCGGGGCTGTCATCGTTGACGCGGAGAGGATAGGACCAACTCGTTCCCCGGTCATCGGAATATCGAAGAAAAACATCACGCTGCCCGCCTACGCGATCCATGTAGGCGGCATAGAGTCGTCCACGGTAAGGACCATCCGAGAGGTCGCAGTCCAGGGCCGGGTAGGAGTAGCTCTTTAAATTGCCATTGAGAGTGGCAGAGGCCGAGTAGATGCTCGAGATCGTGAGGTCGCTTCCAAAGGTCTCGCCGCCATCGAAACTCCGGTCCAGGCGAATCCTCGCTGGAGAATATTGCACCCAGCCGACATAAAGCGTGCCGTCTTCGCCCACACAGGGAACCGGCCACTGGACTCCGTTCGCATCGCTCACTTCCACCGGATCCTCAAAGCCGTCTTCCAGATCCAGAGACCGGGCGCAGAGGATTTCCGTCGTCCAACTAAAACGGGTCCAGGCTACATAGAGGTTTCCATCGTGGGGTCCCATGGATCGATCACAGGCAATCAGTTCCTTGTCCTCGAAAACATTCGGCACCTGGTTGATCACTTCCACCGGCTCCGACCAGCTCACTCCTCCGTCCGTGGACTTGAGGACATAGAGACCGTTCGGATTCGAGGTGTCCACTAAGGAGAGAATCACAAGATAGAAGTTGCCGAAGCGATCCACCGTGAGCCCGGGATCGCTGTGCCAGGGGTAGTTCTCCTCATCGACGAGATAGTCGGTCCAGCTGAGTCCGCCATCGAAACTGTAGCCGACCCCCACCCTGCGATAGCCAAGACGAAAGTCTCGCCAGCAGGCGACGACATTGTCGGGATCCAGAGGGTTGACGACGACCTGCTCCTCGTTCTGGATCTCTCCCGTTCCGTCCGTGTTGATTCTCCAGTTCTCCGGCTCCCAGTCCCGACCCTGCCAGTCGAAAGCCGGTGGCTCCTCAGCAAGGGCAAGAAACGGAAGAAGGCAGAGAGTCGACGCAATCAGATATCTCATAGGTGTCACCGAATCAGGAGAAGTTTGCTGTTCTGTGATTCACTCCCCGCTTCCAGCCTCAAGAGGTACAGCCCCGCGGACATGAGCTGACCGTTCTCATCGCAACCGTCCCAGTCGACCTGATGAGGACCGCCATCCTGCGGCCCGGACACAAGCCTCCGGACCTCACGGCCTGAGAGGTCGTAGACGGACAGCTTTGCAGACATGGAAGAGGCCAGGTGAAAGTGAAGGGAGCTTCTTCCATGCATGGGATTGGGAAATGCCTGTAATTCAAAGTCGCCCGGAAGAGGAACTGCTCCGGTCATCGACTCATAGGCAAGGCAGTAGGCAAAATCGTAGGCGACTCCCGTAATTCCGGAACTCGGAGTCCAACGATAGTAACCCCAGGCGGCTGCATCCCAGTAGGAGTCGCTACAGCCGAAGATGTACGACATGTTCGTAAGCCCGATTCCGCAGAGCGGGTTGGCCTGCCCCCAGTCGTTTCTCACCTGCGCACCCATGCTCATGGCCGGATGGATTTCCAGGGTTTCGGGCAAGATGGCGGTTACACGGTAGGCGTTCCATTCGGAACTGTCATAGACCTGCACGGGATCGATTTCATCCCAGTCGAAATCCCAGCTAATGTCAGGGTCAAGATCCGGGGGACACTCGCTGTAGTAGAAGTTGAGCGTGATGCCCTGAGGTTGATGCCAGGAGCCATTCCATTCCACGACATGGACGCTCACAACATTGAAGAACTCGCCGGAGAATTCATCCGGCAGATCGTCGGCGATTTCCGAGTTGTAACCGGTCGAAGCATTGACTGCGTTGTAGATGGGGCTCTGCGGCTGGCAGTAGAAGTTCTCACGATCGGGCTCGGGAACCTCCACCGGTTGAGGGGAAGAGAAGACCGGCAGTGTCAGGATCGGGGCAATATTCATGGAACCTCCAGCCCTAGTTTAGCACATCCTGGCTGCAAACCGAACCCCCGGGTCTGAAACCGAACCGGGAATACAGGATCTCTTGCTCCTGTCGCTTTTTGCTTTCGCAGGTATGCGCCGGTTCTTACCTTGTGCGTAAACAAGGAGGATGCCATGCCGAAAGTGAACCGTTATGTGGACATCGACACTGTCGAGCGCGAGGCAAAGAAAGACTACATCGACCGCCACTCCCCCTTCATTGAATGCGCGGGCGAAGCGAAGAAGGGCGACAAGTTCGCCGTCACCGTGTGTGTGGGCAAAGAGTACACCCACCCTGATGACACGGACCACTTCATCAAGAGTATTCAGCTTTACAATGGAGAGACCCTTCTCGGCGAGGCCGGATTCGTGTCCGGAACCCTCGGAGGCCAGGATCAGAAGGGTCAGGCGGAAGTTACCTTCAGGATTGTTCCTACCGGATCCAGGCTAAAGCTCAGCGCCATTGCCTACTGCACCAAGCACGGGCTCTGGGAAAGCGATCCCATGGAGGTCACGGTCGAAGATTAGCCCCCTTTTTCGCGACCACCAAAAACCCCGCTTTTCGGCAGGGTTTTTTCATTCCCCCCGGCTGCGGAAAAACTCCAGACTTCTTTCCTCAATGATCTTCTGGTCATGGTCCAGAGGTGCTACATGATAGGAGTTCGTCAGGAGAACGAGTTCCTTCTCCTTCGAACCCAGGTGTTTCATGGTCCACTCGGCGCTCTTTACGGGCACCACATGATCCTCCAGAGACTTGAAGATCAGTGTGGGCTGCCAGGTGTCCGGCATTCGTTTTCGGTTCACCTTCATCAGCTTCAGCATCTCGTTCACCGCAGTAGATGGAGTGCGGGGGTAGGCCATTTCCAGCGTGTCCGGTTTCTTGATGTCCGAACCCACAGCGGGCGTGGAGGGAATCATGCGGTGAATCAGGGGAACGAACCAGAACTTGGGATTCGTAAAGACCGCGACATGATTGATCAGAACCACGCCGGCAATCTCCGGGTGATCATGGGCCAGATGAAGGGTGAGAGCGCCGCCGAGGGACAGTCCGCATACAAAGACCTTCTCGCACCTAACTTGCAAGGCGGCCAGGGCGACTTCCATATCCTCCAGCCAGTCCTGATAAGTCACTCGATTCAGATCCTGCCACTGCGTGCCATGACCTCTGAGGCAGGGCAGTTCGACATGGAAGCCCGCATCGGCGAAGCTCTCGGCCAGTGGTCTCATGCTGGAAGTGGTGGAAGTCAGTCCATGACTGACGAGGATTCCCACGGAGTGTTCCGTCTTGTGGGAAAAGGGCAGATGATGAGGAGCCAGATCTATCGAATCATGATTCATCGTTTCCCTCACTTTCGCCAAGACCGCGAGAGCGCTCGACAGCCTTCTTCCAGTTTGCGTATTTCTTCTTCACGGAGCCCGGGGTTCATGTCCGCCTGCCAGCTTTGGTCCAGTTTCCAGTGTTCTTTCAGATCCTCTTCATTGTTCCAGAATCCCACGGCCAGCCCCGCTGCATAGGCTGCACCGAGTGCTGTGGTCTCGATGATCGACGGGCGCTGAACTTCCAGGTCCAGCAGATCCGCCTGAAATTGCATCAGGAGTTCGTTGAGGGTCATGCCCCCGTCGACCTTCAGGCTTTTAATCTGAATGCCGGAGTCCTCTTGCATGGCATCAAAGACTTCCCGGATCTGGAAGGCGGAAGCCTCCAGGACCGCGCGGGCAAGATGCCCTTTTCCAGCAAAGTGCGTAAGCCCGGTGATCACACCTCTTGCAGAGCTGTCCCAGTGCGGCGCGAAAAGCCCCGAAAAAGCAGGAACAAAATACAGTCCTCCATTGTCCTCCACACTGCGGGCGAGAGTTTCGATTTCCGGCGATTCCTCAATGAGTCCCAGTTGGTCACGGAACCATTGCACCAGGCTCCCCGCAATGGCCACCGAACCTTCCAGCGCATAGACCGGTTTTTCGTCTCCGAGTTGGTAGGCCAGAGTGGTGAGCAATCCATGGCGGGAGAGAGTAGCCTCCTCGCCCATGTTCATCAGGAGGAAGCAACCGGTTCCGTAGGTGCTCTTTGCTTCGCCGGCGGCAAAGCAACACTGCCCAAAGAGAGCCGCCTGCTGGTCGCCCAGATTTCCGGCAATGGGAAGCTCGCCGCCAAAAGGGCCTTCCGCAAGCGTGGTTCCGTAGACCTCCGAAGAGGAACGGATCTCCGGCAGGATCTCGCGGGGAATGTCCATCAGTTCCAGAAGTTCCTCGTCCCAGTCCAGGGAATGGAGATTCATAAGCATCGTGCGACTTGCATTGCTGACATCGCTGATGTGGAGACCGCCGCTGAGTTTCCAGATCAGCCAGCTGTCCATGGTTCCAAAGAGGAGTTCGCCCCGGGAGGCAGCTTCCCGCAGTTCGGGGCGCTGACGGAGGAGCCATGCGATCTTGGGCCCGGAAAAATAGGTAGCCAGGGGAAGGCCGGTCTTTTGGCGGATGAGATCTTCACTAGAGGCAAGCTCCCGGCAGAGATCCTGCGTGCGAAGGTCCTGCCAGACGATGGCATTTCCGTAGGGCTCGCCGTTTCGGGGGTTCCAGAGAAGGGTCGTCTCCCGCTGGTTGGTAACACCGATGGAGGCGATCTCTTCGGCACGGATTCCTGTCTTCGACAGGGTCTCTCGAATGACAGTCTCCGTGTTTGCCCAGATCTCCCTGGCATCGTGTTCCACGAGACCGGGACCGGGATAGATCTGTCGATGCTCGACCTGGTGGCTTCCCAGCACAGAACTGTCGTGATCAAAGAGAATGAAACGGGTGCTGGTTGTTCCCTGATCAATCGCTCCCACACAGCGTGGCATAGGCCCCCTTTCGCAAGGGCATTGTGCCTCCCGGCGCAGGATTCTTCAATGGAAACTACTTGATCAGCAGCAGTCGATGGGCATCGACCTCTTTCCCGCTTTCGATGCGGCAGAGGTAGGCTCCACTCGGAAGAACTTCCCCGAGATCATTGCGACCATCCCAGTGCAAGGAAATGGTTCCCGCCTCCCGGTCTTCGTCGAGCAGGCTTCGGATCTTCCGGCCATCGACAGTCAGGATCTCGGCCTTCACCCGTCCTGCTTCCGGCAGGGCAATGGCGATTTCCGTAGAAGGATTAAAGGGGTTCGGCCAGGCACCGACAATGCGGAAGTCGCTGGCGGGGCTTGACTCTCCGGCATCGACGATGCCGAGATACACACCCTCCACCCAATCGGGATGGTCGATGAAGGGATTGCGATTGTGCTGGTAGGTGTAGATCCAGTCGTTGCGATTGCGCTCGCGGTCGTCCACGGGGTCGGCTTCATGCCATTCCAGAAGAACGGTCAGGAGTCCCATGTAGCCGATGTCTTCATTGTCCCCGGTCTGGCAGGAAGCGATCAGGTTGGGATCGTCAACGAGGATGAGATCCGGCTCGGAGCCGTCGCCTTCATAACGGACATCCATGTAGAACTGCGCTCTTGCGATGTCGCCCTTTCTTGCATCCCAGGTTTCCCAGATGCCATTGGGGTAGCCGTTCTTCGTCCGGTTCTCGCCGCTTTGGCCGTTGTAGTCGTCGGTTGCAAGAATCGAACATCCGCTTTCGCAGTTGTCGAAGATGCGGCTTCCACGGTCGCTGTTGTAGCCGATATCGCAGAGGAAAAGGTGATGGCAGTCCGAGTAGGGCTTGTTCGAGTAATTGTCATCGGGGAAGCCATAGGAGTTCGGCCAGCTGTGCTCGCGATTGTAGAAGTTGTTCCCGCCATTGTACTTGGTGAAGGTGCGGTTGCGGTAAACATCCAGAATGCGACCGGAGTTGAAGGGATCCTCATCGGCCCTCTTCAGCACATCCCAGGTGTCGGTGGAACTCGAAGTATAGGGAATCTTCGTGTGCCCATCGATGATGGCGTGCAGGGAATTGCGCAGGGTTTCACTGCTCGTCAGGTCCACGGAATCGTAATAACCGGCCGGAGGGTCTGCGAGGGCTGACAAGGAGAGGAGAAGAAGGGCTGCGACGATGCTGGTTCTCATGGGGACCTCCAATAGGGATCGCTAGATTATAACACATCCTGCGAAAATCGCATGTCCTCTTCGACTTGAACTCCCCTGCAAGTTCTGCCAGTCTTTCGCCATGAAGATTCTGATCCACGGATTGGCGATCCTGTTTTCCAATTTCGCTGCCATCTACCTGGGATTTCTGGCCTGGTATCTTCTCAGACCGGGAGGACAACTGGCAGTCCAGGTCCCTCTTGCGGCACTTCTGTCCATTCTGGGGATCCTCCTCTGGTTTGCGATCGCAAGAAGGTGTCGCTGGATGCCCGGACAACAAAAGGAATGGATCTGGATCTATCTGGCTTCCCTGATCTGGAATCCTCTCGTTTTCGTGCCGCTGCATTACATCAGTCAGGGCTATCTCACTGGAACCGGGAACATCCTGGCTCTTTGGACCTTCCAGATTCCGGTGAATCTGCTGGCCCTCTTCCTGGCCCGAAGTGTCCTGAAACCTGTGGAGAAATGATGCCCGAATACAAATGCGCGAAATGTGAACACACGGCCTTTGAAAGTAGCGAGATGCGAGCCACCGGAGGTTTTCTTGCCAAGATCTTCGATGTGCAAAGCCGGAAATTCACGACGGTCACTTGCAAGCAGTGCGGCTACACGGAACTCTACAAGGCCGACAGCAGCATGCTCGGGAACATTTTTGATCTCTTTACGAATGGCTAGGCATGGGAAAGCCGGGGAATTGTGAAGGAGCCTCCGAAAGAGAAAACCCGTTACTTCTTCGTAAAGGCCCTTTTCTGCCAATAGACCCGACTGCTCAGCAGAAGAGCGACAGCAATACTCAGGTCCAGAGTTGCGACACTGATCAAAAGCGGGAAACTGTTGTGCGCCAGTTTGGACAGCATCGTCCCAACAAAGATCATGCAGGCAAGAGCCAGGAAGAAGCCCGGGCGGAAGAACTGCCAGAACTTCGGACGGTGAAGAGCGTCGATCCTGTTCAGGTTCAGCCGGCAACTGTGGCGAAACAGGAGCTCTGCCTTCAACACTCCAAAGAAGACTCCCCCAAGAGCTGAAAACCAGATCCATGCGCTGCCGGGTCTCATGGTGCTTGCCTCCATGAGCAGGCTGACTGCCTTCAGGAAAAGAACCACGCTTCCGACATACCAGACAAGGGCCGCCATCAGCTTGAGGCTTCTTGCCGCAACATCAGTCCCGGTGGTTTTTTTGACTGTGCAGGACACGAAACAGCTCCTTGAAGCCCGGGCATTCCATGAAACTCGATGGCGATTTCACATGCGTAGAAACTTAGCGAGTGTTCCGCAGAGTTCAAGTGCATGTCTGAATTTCAGCGGGGCTTCAGATTGCCATTGATCGATTCCTGAGGAGCTTTCGAATTACGGGCAAAGATACTTACCCTGGCTTCATGACAAGTTGACGGGGCATGCAGATCGTCACACTTCCGCAGCCTCGGGTGGCACGTCCGAGCGCCATCCGGGGTATGCTGGAGCGATGCTTGCTTGCGTCAATTCCCCTTCGGAAGCTTGCAGCAGCCGGGAGCACCCTTGGCCAGTCCGCACTTGCCGCACTTCGGAGCATCCGCCTTGCAGCACACGTCCGTTCCCTTGATCTGTCCGCAACTGGCACAGAGCGCAGCGTTTTTCCCCGGTTCAGGCAGCTTGCAGCAGCCGGGAGCACCCTTGGCCAGTCCGCACTTGCCGCACTTCGGAGCATCCGCCTTGCAACAGGCATCGGTTGCCTTGATCTCCCCACACTCCCCACAAAGGAAGGTCGTCTCCTTGGAACTCCTTGAATCTGCCGTCTTACACCCAACAATCCCTGCCGCGGTTACCAGCATAGTTACCATCAGTACAGCTACAGTCATTCTCATGTCTGCTCTCCATTCGTTACATTATGCTTCCGTGTTTGTCATCAAGGTCCCATTTCATCGTTCGATAGCTTCGATCCTTGCCGCACGCTTGTAGAGTGGCTCGGCCTTGGCATACTCGCCTTGGGCCTGGTAGAGCAAGGCCAGGTTGTTCAGGCTAGTAGCTACATCGGGATGCTCGGGGCCGACGTTCTGTTCTGCGACCTCGAGGGCTTTCCCAGCGACCAACACCGCGCGGTCATATTTGCCCGCCTGGTAGAGTTCGATCACTTCCTGATTGAGAATGTCCCACTCGATTCCAGCACCTTGCGCGTACACGATGAAAGGCAAGACCAGAAGACAGGCGATATACACAGCTAGGGCTCTATAGGTTTTCATTGGTAGTTGCTCCATTAGGTTAACCAGAATCCCACTGCCCCGCCTGTCTGGTGATAGCTACTGTTCGGCAAGGACTACCACTTGAAAGCGCTCGGCTCGGCCTTGTTGTACTTGGCATCAAACTGCGCGTCATCCATAAGTAAGTAGAGTATTCCTTCGATAAGGCCAATGACTGCCGGAACATAAATCCAGCAGAGCAGAAGATAGACCAGACCCCAACCCCAACTACCGAGATAGAACTTGTGAACACCCAACCCTCCGAGGCAAATGCCGAGGACGCCAGCCGCAACCTTGTTTTTACCCTTCATACCCATTGCTAGAGACACCCCGCACTTCACGCAGACGACTTGTGAAGAGTTGGTCTCGACTCCGCAGCTATAGCAGAACTTCTTCTCTGTTCTTTGACCCACGCCGCAGTTGGGACACGCCGAGGCCTGTTCAAGAACTTCCTTGCCGCAGTTTGTACAGTACATCCATCTCTCCTTTGAAATACTACCTAACTCGATTTCTACGACCACCGAACAACTGCATATACTGCCTGTGTATCAAATTGAGCTGTGCAGCAGGACGGATACATACTCAGAAACCCGTCTGATAGTGATGCAAGCCCCGCAGCAGATACCATCACTCTCCAGCAAGCGAGACGATCCTAGCAGGAATTAGCTTAATGTCAAGGCAGAGCCATCGCTTCTCACCCTCCCCGGTTGGCGCGCGTTCAGATCATCAGGGTTGAGACACTCATGTGCCCCATCAGTTCCTGAATCGTGCGGATATCGTAGCCACCCTCGAGCAGGTGGGTGGCGAAGGAGTGGCGAGGCGTGCGTCACTTTCCTGCTTTGGCAAACCTGTTCGAACACAGACTTAATTCTGGCCCCTAAGATGGCAAACTGATGATCCAGCAGTTCTGAGGCACGCAAGGAAAGCTTACGACCCCCATCCGGAGAACAAACCAAAAACCCCCGCCGCAAACGCGACGGGGGCTCTCAATGCCAAGCAGAACAGCGAGCGGTCTTTCCCGCCGAGCGCCTCGCGAGTCTTCGAGCGCGAAGCGAGAGGGAAAGCGCCGCGAGCTCTTTAGCCCTGCATCCTCCGATACTCCTCCACCAGCGCATCGACCGCAGAAGGATCGGCCAGGGTCGAAGTGTCTCCAACCTGGTCAAGCTCATCGGCTGCGATCTTGCGAAGGATTCGACGCATGATCTTGCCCGAGCGCGTCTTCGGCAGAGCCGGCGCCCAGTGGATCACGTCCGGAGCGGCGATGGGGCCGATCTCCTTGCGAACATGAAGGATCAGTTCCTTCTTCAGTTCGTCGTTGTACTCCTCGCCCGCGTTCAGGGAGACATAGGCGTAG
Organism: Candidatus Krumholzibacteriia bacterium; assembly: GCA_030748535.1. NCBI lineage: Bacteria > Candidatus Krumholzibacteriota > Candidatus Krumholzibacteriia > Candidatus Krumholzibacteriia bacterium. Next base: position 56,232 of record JASMLU010000008.1, on the reverse strand, counting down.
ATGCCCTGTCCCTTGATCTCGTGCGGGAAACCGACGACCGCCGCCTCGGCCACCTTCGGATGGCTGACCAGGGCGCTTTCCACCTCGGCCGTTCCCATGCGGTGCCCGGAGACATTGATCACATCGTCGACGCGTCCGGTAATCCAGTAGTAACCGTCCTCATCGCGGCGGCAACCGTCTCCGGTCATGTACATGTTCTTGTAGGTGCTGAAGTAGGTCTCGTAGAAACGCTTGTGGTCGCCATAGAGCGTCCGCATGATGCCTGGCCAGGGGCGGTCGATGCAGAGATTGCCACTCGTGGCTCCCTCAAGCTCCTTCCCCTCGGGATCCACCAGCACGGGCTTCACTCCGAAGAAGGGCAAGGTTGCCGATCCCGGCTTCAGGTCGATGGCTCCGGCCAGGGGCGTGATCATAATGCCGCCGGTCTCGGTCTGCCACCAGGTGTCCACGATCGGGCAGCGTGCGCCGCCAACCACTTCGTAGTACCAGCGCCAGGCTTCCGGGTTGATGGGCTCGCCCACCGTGCCGAGAAGGCGCAGGCTGGAAGTGTCGTACTGCTCGACCCACTTGTCGCCCTCGCGCATGCAGGCGCGAATCGCGGTCGGGGCGGTGTAGAAGATCGTCACGCCGTACTTCTCGACGACCTGCCAGAAGCGGCCGAAATCAGGATAACTCGGCACGCCCTCGAACATGATCGTGTTCGCGCCATTGGCCAGCGGCCCGTAAACGATGTAGCTGTGACCGGTCACCCAGCCGATGTCGGCCGTGCACCAGTAGACATCGTCCTTCTGATAGTCGAAGACCATCTCGTGGGTCAGGCTGGCGTAGAGCAGGTATCCGCCCGTGGTGTGAAGAACACCCTTGGGCTTGCCCGTCGAGCCGCTCGTGTAGAGAATGAAGAGAGGATCTTCTGCGTCCATCCAGACAGGCTCGCAGTCCTCGCTCGCGTCGGACATTTCCTCGTGCCACCACACATCGCGACCATCCTGCATCGGCACTTCCGTGTTCGTGCGGTTGAAAACAACGCAGGTCTCGATGCTCGGGGTTTCGAGCAGGGCTTCGTCAGCATTGGTCTTCAGGGGGACGACCTTCTTGCCGCGATAGCTGGCGTCGGTCGTGATGAGCATCTTGCAGGCGCTGTCATTGATGCGATCCTTCAGGCTGTCCGCACTGAAGCCACCGAAAACGATGCTGTGAATCGCACCGATACGCGTACAGGCCAGCATGGCAACAGCCAGTTCCGGCACCATGGGCATGTAGATGCAAACCCGGTCGCCCTTTTCGATGCCCCGGCTCTTGAGCACATTGGCGAACTTCTTCACTTCCGTGAGCAGGGAGGCGTAGGTGTACTTGCGCTCGTCCCCCATCTCGCCTTCCCAGATGATGCTGGTCTTGTCGCCCTCGCCCGCTTCCACGTGACGATCCAGGCAGTTGTAGCTCACATTCAGCTTGCCACCGACAAACCACTTGATATCGGGAGTCTCGAATTCCCACTCGCTGACCTTGTCCCATTTCTTGTGCCAGCTCAGTCGCTCTTCGGCCTGCTCGGCCCAGAAAGCATCGGGATCCTCGATGGAGCGCTGGTACATCTCCAGATACTGCTCCTTCGACTGGATATGCGCGCGAGCGCGGATTCCGTCAAAAACGGGGTAGAGTTCTTTCAACATTGAGGTTTCCGCCATTTCTAGCTCCTTTTTCTGCCATCCGGGTCCATTTCAAGTCCCTAAGCGCCTATACTGCATAGCCTTGCATCTGGACCGAAAAATCCGGTTTACTGTGTTTACTATAAGAAAGGCTCGGCCGCTTCGCCAGACCCCTTGTGCTATTTTTCACGAAGAAAATCGGGAGCAAGGCCGGGCAAATCACTTCTCCGAAGTGCCAGAGACTGCTAGCCTGCCCTGAACAAGGGGAAAGATGAAAATCCTGCTGTCTCTCGTGCTCCTGCTGGCCCTGGCCCTTGTGGCCGGACCGCTCAGCCATGGGCGCTTCTCCCGATTCAGCCGGAGTTTCTTCCTGGTCGGTGCCGAGTTCCTTCTCATCGGAATTGCGCTCCGGCACTTGGGTATCCTGAATGCGGAGATCCTCTCTTCCATCTCTCCGCTTCTGACCCTGGGCCTCGGCTGGATCGGCCTTCTCATCGGCCTTCAGTTTGAGTTTTCGCTCCTTCGGAAGATCCCGGCCAGCTTTCATGCGGTGGCATTTCTGCAGGGACTGCTGGTCATGATGGCTCTCAGTGCCGTCTTCTATTTCCCCCTGGCCCGATACCTCGGCGCGGGCATCGACACGATGGCGGCCGCACTTCTCATCGGTGCGGCAGGTGCGGGAAGCAGCCAGGACATTCTGGCCATGGCAATGCATGAAAGGAAACGCCACCCTCACGCCCCTCTCCATCTCTTTCGATACAGCGCGGCACTCGACTCGGTGATCCCGGTCATCACGCTCGTCCTTCTCTTTGGAATCCACCACGGCATGAGTATTTCCCAGGAGGGAAGTAGTGGTTGGAAGGATGCCATTCTGTGGATCGCCTATGCCACGGCCATCGGCGCCATTCTGGGACTGCTTTTCGAACTCCTGATTCACCGGGTGCGCGAAAGAAGCCATCACCTTCTTCTGGTCATCGGCTTCCTGATCTTCTCGGGCGGGCTGGCCATGGCTCTCGACTTCCCTCCCCTCTATGTGAATTTCATCGCGGGACTCGTGGTCGTGAACATCCGGGGCCACCATCCGCAGACCTGGGAAATCGCGAGTGCCAGTGAGAAGCCCTTCTACTTCATGTTTCTGGTTCTGGTCGGCGCCAGTTGGCACCTGGGCAATCCCTGGGCACTCTTGCTTGCCCCGCTCTACTTCATCCTGCGGGTCATCTTCAAGGCTCTCTCCTTCTGGGTCGCCGGCAGGCTGGTCTTCGGCAAGGCCCTTCTGGACATGAAAAGTGGTCTAGCCCTGAGTGGACAGGGAGCGGTCGCAGTGGCCGTGGCTGCCAGCATCCAGATGGTGGAAAAGGGAACGCTGGCTGACAGCGCTCTTACGATCATCCTCTCGGGAGTTCTCCTCAGTGCCCTCTTCGCCCCGGGGCTCACCCTGATGGGACTTCAGCGGGGAGGAAAGCAATGAGACCGGCCCTCACTCTCGCCGGCCTGATCCTGCTTGCCTGGATTGCGATGCACTCCTACCTGCCCGGCTTCTCCGGGGAAAGCAGTCAAACAACCTGGTCCCTTGGCTTCCTGCTTCTTGCGGCCTTCACTCTGGGCGAACTGCTTGCCCGCCTGAAGCTCCCGCGCATTACGGGTTACCTGATCGCGGGACTTCTCTTCGGTCCCCATGTCTTCGGATTTCTCAGCAAGGAAACCGTCGCGAGCCTTCGCCTCATCGACTCTCTGGCACTGACCTTCATCGCCCTCAGTGCCGGCGGGGAACTGCGATGGAAGGACCTCCTAGAACATCGCAAGCGCATCGCCTGGAGCATCGTCGGCCTGATGAGTGTCATCTTCCTTCTCAGCACGGGTCTCTTTCTTGCGCTTCGGGGGATCTTCTCCTTCACCCGGGAACTCGACTTTCTTTCGGTGCTTGTCATGGCCATGGTACTCGGCGCCATCGCCACGGCGAGAAGCCCGGCCAGTGCGATCGCCATCATCCGGGAGACCGGAGCCCGGGGAGCCTTCACGGAAGTCGTTTTCGGCGTGACGGTGGCCATGGACATTCTGGCCATCATGCTCTTTGCTCTCGTGGTGAGTCTGGGGCAGACCCTTCTCACGGGGCAGGCTCTGGACGGCGGCTTTCTTCTCGGACTTCTGCTGGAAATCCTGGGCAGCCTTGCCCTCGGAAGCCTGATCGGAGTGGGTCTGGCCGCTTGGCTGAAGAAGGTGCAGGGCTATCATCTGGTAACGATCTTCCTCTTGGCCATTCTCGTCACCGAACTCTCGCAATTCCTCGGCTCCGCACTGGAGACCCGCTTCGGACTTCACTTCCATCTGGAGCCGATGCTGATCTGCATCGCGACGGGATTCGTGGTTCGCAACTTCAGCAGCCAGGGTGCCCGCTTTCTGGAGGTTCTCGACGAAGGCGGCCTGATGGTCTATGCCATCTTCTTTGCGCTGGCGGGAGCCGCGCTGGATCTGGACATTCTAAAAAGCAGTTGGGCTCTGGCTCTGGTTCTCGTGGTGATCCGCGGAATCGCCGTGCAAGCCGGCGCCTGGACGGGAATGACGCTGGCGCGGGCACCCGCAATTCATCGCAAGATCTTCGGAATGACTTTCATTACCCAAGCCGGGGTCAGTCTGGGGCTCGCCAAGGCCGTGGAAATCCGTTTCCCGGAATGGGGAGCGGCACTGGCGACGCTGGCCGTGGCGACGATCAGCCTGAACCAGTTGATCGGGCCGGTGCTTTTCAAAAAGGCGCTGGAGATTTCGGGAGAGTCGAAAGCCTAGTCCAGCAGGCGATGATCGAGAGCGTATCGGATCAGTCCCTCATTGTCTTCCAGGAACATCTTGTCGAGGATCCTTCGGCGATAGGTGGAAACGGACTTGGAACTCAGGAAGAGTTCTTCGCCAGCCTTGCCGACAGTCTTCCCCTGCGCCAGCAAAATAAAAACCTGGTACTCTCTCGGGATAATAGCTTGTGGGGAAGGACATCATCATCGTCGCTTGCATGAGACTCCAGCAATTCGCTGACCAGGGGCGTAAGATAGCTTCCCCCTTCGGCCAGTTGGCGAATCGCCTCTTCCACTTCCTCGGGAACCCGGTCCTTGGTCAGGTAACCGGAAGCACCGGCACGAATGGAAGTAACCGCGTACTGCTGTTCCGGGTGCATGGTCAGGATCAGGATGGAGATGCCGGGACGCACCTCCTTCAGCCGGGGGATGGCTTCCAGCCCGCTGATACCACTCATGGAAATATCCAGCATGGCGACATCGAATTCATGATCACGGGCCATCTGGATTGCCGACTCCGCAGAATCGGTTTCTGCGACCACTTCGATGTCTTCCATCTTGTCGATGAGCAGGCGAATCCCCCGCCGAACGATGGAATGGTCATCCACCAACAGGACACGTATCATCTTTCCCAACTCCCGGGGAGAGGTTCGTTCTTGCTGGGTTTGGGGTTTTGCGGGCACAAAGACTCCTTCTGGGGAGCAACTATAAGGGATTCCGGGGCTTCTTGTCTGTAGGGCATAGTGTACAAAAGCGGATGGATCCTCATTTTTCGACTCTATTCACGGTCACCGACAAGCAGGATCCTTCCCCGGGCCGGCTTCTGATCCTCAGTTCACTGCCCAAGGCACGAGCCCTCTCACGCATTCCCATGATCCCGAAAGAGCTGAGAACTTCCCGAACATTGGGATCAAAACCTTTCCCGTCGTCCTCGATTTCAAGACACATGGAATCCCCTTCACGAAAAAGGCGGAGGCTCACCGTGTCCGCATCTGCATGGCGGGCCACATTGTTGAGAGCCTCCTGGGCAATGCGAAAGAGAGCCACCGTTTCGGACTCGCCACAACAGAAGCTGCAATCCTCCAAATCGGCGGAAACGGTAAAGGGAAAACGCTCCTCAAAGCTCTCGCCCAACCAGAGCAGTCCGCCCGACAAGCCGAGAGTTTCCAGCACCGTCGGACGCAGGTCCGTAATCAGGGTGCGGATCTGCTGAATGACCTGTTTGACCAGTTTTCGGGTTTCCCCGAGATCCCTTCTCTGGAGATCGCCCACCTCGCCTGAAATCCGGGCAAGGTCCATGTTCACAGCGGTCAGGGACTGACCCAACTCATCGTGGATATCTCGCGCCACTTTCCTGCGCTCTTTCTCACGAGCCTCAATCAGGTGGGCAGACAGCCGGATCTGCTCCTGTTCTGCTTTTTTCCTCTCTCTGACTTCCTCCCTCAGTTGCAGGGTCTGTTGATCAACCCTGCTCTGAAGCTCTTCATTGAAAGCACAAAGAACGCGGTTGCGGGACAGTCTCATTCGATTGAGTGTATAGATGCCGGCAACAAGAAACAGAAGAAACAGGCCCACCATCCATTGGGCCTTTCGGATCTTGATGGCCTGCCGAAGTTCCTCCTAGATCTCCTGCTGTCTGCGAAGTCGGTCCAGCTCCCTTTGGGAGGACTCCCTCTCGCGCTCGTAGCGCTCCTCGGCGATGGACATCTCGCCGATTCGATCCTGGCTTCTCAGGGAGTCCTGAAGTTCCGATGAGCGGACGAGGTGATCATAGGCCGCTTCTAAATCGTCCAACTCCACGAGGCAGGAACATAAAGCCCTGTGGATCTTGGCAAGATCCTCCCCGCGTCCTGTTTTCTCGGAGATTCGCAGTGACTCCTCCAGGCGAAGAAGAGCCTCCTCATGGCGGGACAAGGCGCAAAGACTGGATGCCCAAATGATCTTAATATCGACAATGGTTGACTCGTCTCCGAAGTCCTGCACCCTCTGAAGGGCATCTTCAAGCAGGTGAATGGCCTCTGCGTGGCGGCCCTGCTGATTCAGAATCGTCGCAAGGTTGATGAGGTTCGAGGAAATTGCATACTCGTCTCCCTCCCTCTCGCGAATCTCCCTGCTTCTGTTCTGGTAGTCCTTGGCCCTGGCGAAATCCCCCGACTGCTCGTAACTGACCCCCAGATTGTTGTAGATCGAGGCCAGGAAGAGATCATTCGTGTCGCCGAGCAAATCGGCACACTGCTCGAATTGGAGAATGGCCTCCTCGTGATTACCCAGGTACTCGTGGATGTTTCCGATATTCAAGAGGGTATGCGGCTTCATCCATTCCACGCCCGCAGAATCCTGATGGCGAAGGCTGTCGTGGAAATACCGCAAAGCCGAAAGGTAATCCCCCCGGGCGTTGAAGGTCACGCCGAGATTATTCTCCAGCATCATCTCCATCTTCGCCTCTTTCAGAAGGCGGGCGAGAACCAGCGATTCCTCGTAGGACTCGAGAGCCGGACCATACTCGCCAAGACTCCAGTGATTGAGGCCCAGACAGTAATGTGAACGCATCAAACCCAGAGAGTCGCCGAGGCTTCTGCTGATCTCTTTCACTTCGAGCCCGATTTTCAGACCCCGACGGGGATTCTGGCTGTAGAGATCACGGGAAAGATCACAGAGCTTGCTGACACGAAGGGAATCGGAAGTCTCGGCCTGCGCGGTTGCATAGAGGCTGTCGACCTGCATCCCGGCCTGAAGGACTGAGGGAAGAAGAAGCAGAAGGGCAAGACAGGTTCCTGTTTTCATTTGCTTTCGCTATCTCTCGCTGGAAACACCCAAGAAAACTATCCACGGCAAGGCATTGCTTGCAGCATCGTGTTCGGCGCAAGGATAGGAAAAACCCCGGATAAATCGAGCTATTTCGAGCAAATTACCGGGGTTTTCGGGTTTTTGTCCACATCCGCTGACAGACAAACCAGGGGATGATCAACTGCCCCCGGCTCGCCCTCTTCGCTAGCGCCCAGCCTGCTCCCAGTCCGCATCAAAGACCGAAGACAGGTAATCAAAGAGATCCGCTGAACGAACAGACAGCCCAAGCTCGCGATTGTAGCGCGAAGCCGTTTCGCTTCCATTCGCACTGCCGACATGGCTCCACTGCTCCTCGCCCAGATCGACCAGCAGCATCTTGTTGTGAATGGGATTGCGCCGTTTCCCTCCCCCGGGCAAGTAGCCAAGCCGAACCTCGATTTCCAGGCCCTCCTCTTCGGCAATAGCAGCAATGTCCTCGCGGGTCTGCTCGCTCTTCGGCGTAGGGCGGTTTCCGCTGAGGAGAATCTGCACGACTGCGCCCCGTCGAGCCGCCTCGATGCAGGCCTGCAATCTCGGATTCGGAGTCTGTTGATCCGCATAGCCCCAGTGAGGTCTTTCGTACTGCTGCTCGACCAGCACCCGGTCACCTTTTCCTGCACGGTGAATCAATCCCAGATAGCCACGGTCCGGTCGCAGGAAGGTCTCGGGAGACTGCAGAAGCTCAAAGGCCGCAAGCTCCCGGGACTCGAAAGGTGCTTCGTGATGGGAAGGGTAACCAGCCCGGCTGCTTCTCAGGCGAGGCAGGCTCTCCTTGAGATCCGGGTGTGACAGAAAAGGGCGGATGTCCCGGTGGCGATGAGGGTCGAAATCGGCCTCCCAGATCTCGATGGCCCGTTCTAGCACACAGCTTGCATCCGTCACCAGAAAGACTCCCCGGGACCCGGAAGTTCCATCGCCCTTGTCGTCGGAGGGAAGACTGCTCTGCGTGAAATTGTCACTGCCCAGAAGCAGGCGCTTGCGATCGGCAATGACGAACTTCTGGTGCACATGGTTGTAGCGATCGGGAATGTTCGTGTCCGGGCCGAGCGTACGAGGGTCGTCCCCGTTCCGCCAGAGATACACTTTTCCCAGACCGCTTTCATGTTCGATGATCTTACGCATCAGCCCGCGCACGGTGTCATAGGTGCCCCCGCGCGCACCGAAGACCTCGCCTTCAAGAAGGATCGTCAGCTTGACACCGCGATCCATGGCCGCCAACAGTTCCTCCACCACGCCGGGATGCGTGATGAGATAAATCTCGATCTCAAGACTCTCTTTTGCAGAACGAAGAAAATCGCGAACCCCTTCCCAGGAATGTTCCGGGGAAACATAGGCCCGAAGCTCTGCTTCTTCCTCACAGCGGGCCGTGTCGAAGAACTTCTCCCGATCCCATCCGGCGAAGTTCAGTTGCCTTCCCCAGTCGGGATCGTTCGGATCACTGATCCAGTCCTCTCTCCGATCACTGTCGAGGCGGCGAAGCGTCGCCGGATCCCGCTTTCTCAGAAGCACGGCGCCCTCGATGGGAACATAGAAGTTGAAGCGGTATGCTTGCAGGGAAGGCCCTCTCCATCCCGGCTGGTAACGCGTCTTTGCATCCCCGTAGACCAGGGCATCGACAATGCGCCCCTCTTTGTCGAGCAGTTCCAGCCAGTCACCGCGATTGTCGAGTACGAGATTGCCCGCGAGACCCTCTGCATTGAAATCGAAACTGAAGTCGCATTCCCGGCCGAACTCGAACCAGTAGCGTTCCTTCTTTCGCGCGATCCGATAGCGACCTTGCGGTTCAAGAACACTTCCTTCGGGGAAAGTCCAGCTTCCCGCATGATCGCTGATCGACCAGCCGGAAAGATCCAGATCCCATTCGCCGGTGTTGACGACGGCAAAACTCTCGGCGCCCTCGGCTTCTCCCGCTTCTGCGGGGTCGAAGCAGATCTCGTCCAGAAGGGCTTCGCCGGGATTCGTTCTATTCATGTGCGGAGCGGGAATGCAGAAGGAGACCTGCTGCGGAATGCGGAAGTCCTCTCCTGAACGCGGTCTAAGCCGCCAACGATCCTTGTGGCGACTCCAGATGCCGGTGATTTCCAGATAAAGGGAGTCGCTGAGAACGGGATGGGAGCCGTTGCGAAGTTCTACATCGATTCTCATTCCATCGGTTTCCAGAACGCAGAGCCAGGGATCGTGATTGGCGCTCAGAAGCAGCCGGGCCAGCAGGCCGGAGGTTCTCACAAGGCGAGCTTCCAGCAGTTCCGGATCCTCGACCAGTTCCCCGATCCTGCAATCCACCGGCTCAAGTTTCTTTTCGGGAAAGGCAAGAATCTCCAGTCTCCTCGCCTTCAGAAAGACCTCGCCCTTTTCCTGTTTCAGGATTCCATACACAAGAACCTCGTGACCCAGTTCTGCCAGATGCTCTCCCGTCTTCACCCTCAAGCCGCGAGTTCCGGGACCGGCCGAGAGATCCTGCAAATAGATGTCCCGAAAGAAATCGCCCGTCATCTGCCCTGTGCAGGAAATCTCCCTGCCAAGCAAGGTGGAATCGGCAGAGAGGGCATCGAAGAGACTGCTCACCGAGGAGAAGTTCCCGGATGCAAGAAGCAGGGCGGGAAGAAAAAGCAAAGTCGAAATCAGTCGCATGGGAACCTCCGCAGGCAGACTAGTTCGGGAAGGAAGGGTACACAAGAGAAGAACTCCTTCCTGCCCGCCTTGACAGGGAACCCTCAAAAGACTAGCCTGATCATACATAGCGTTAGGGGTGGCCTCCAAGCCTGAGAATATACCCTCGAACCTGAACCGGATCATGCCGGCGTAGGAAAACGACAAACTCAGGCAGGCGGCGCTCCAGCGCGGCCTTTTTCTTTGCGAAAGGACGCTGCCATGCCGAGAATCCCGGTTTTCCTCCTACTGCTTCCCGCACTTCTTTTCGCAGACATCGAAGGTCGCGTCATTGATCAGGAAAGTGGCGAAGCCCTTCCCTATGCGACGGTCGTTCTCGAAGGAAGCGAGACCGGGGCCATCAGCAATGCGGAGGGTCGTTTTCTCATTGAGGGACACGATCAGGGACGGATCCTGATCCACTACCTCGGCTACCGGAGCGCGGAAGTCTCCGTCTCCGGCGACGACCTTCTCGTGAAACTCGAGAGAGTTCACCTGATTGAAGACCCGATCGTGGTCACAGCCACGCGCCTGCTTCCCCATGTCGATCCCCTGCCCTTCAAGAACCTCGACCAGGCCTCCATTGCAGCGCGTTACTGGGCGCAGGATCCTCCCATGCTTCTTGCGGAGACTCCCGGCGTGTACGCCTACAATGAAGCGGGTAACGGCATTGGCAACAGCTACCTGACCCTGCGTGGCTTCAGCCAGAACCGCGTCTCGGTTCTCATCAACGGCATCCCCCTCAATGGAAGCGACAGCCACGAGGTCTGGTGGGTGGACCTGCCGGACTTCGCTTCCAGCCTGAAGGACATTCAGGTGCAAAGGGGCGTGATGAGCGGGCTCTACGGAAGCACGGCTCTTGGCGGCAGCATCAACCTTCTGACCGACAGTTTCGGTCGCGAAAAGAGCATGAGCTTTTCCCAGGGCTTCGGAAGCTGGGGCACGAGGAAGAGTGCCCTCGAGTACACGAGTGGAGTTCTCGACCGCGCCCTCAGTTTCAATGTGAGACTGAGCAAGCTGGACAGCCAGGGCTATCGCGATCAAAGCTGGACCGACTCCTGGGCCTACTATCTCAACCTCTCGCACTTCGGAGAGAACACGACAACTCGCTTCAATTACTATGGCGGCCCGGAAAATACGCACCTGGCCTACAAGGGAATCAGTCGGGAGCAACTGGAAAACGACCGGCAGGCCAACGAGCTGGACTGGGAAAAGGAACAGGATCACTTTCACCAGCCGCACTTCGAACTTCATCACGAGTGGCAGTTGTCCCCCGATCGCAGCACGACGAACCGCTTCTACCTGACTCTGGGCGAGGGCTACTACGAGCAAATGCGGGAAGGCAAGAGTGCTCTGGAGTACAATCTAGTCGACACATGGGCAGAGGACTACGACACGGACCTGATCCGTCGCCGCCGGGTGGAGGAATACGATGCGGGCTGGATCCACGAGTTCAGTGGAGAGGAAGGCCGGCATGAGTGGAGCCTGGGCGGGGAACTGCGCCTCCACGACTCGCACCATACGGGCGATGTGCCCTGGGCACTGGTCTATCCAGCGGAACTTCCCCTCTACCATCGCTACTACGATTATCAGGTCAACAAGCGTAGCATTTCGGGCTATCTGCGCGACCGCTATTCCCTGTCGGCAGGTCTTTCCCTGGAGGCCGTCCTGCACCTGCAGAACCACCAGATGGACTTCGGCGAGGACCAGCGCTATGGCGTCCGCCTGGATCGAGGGTACCAGTTCTTCAGCCCGAGACTGGGGCTTGCCTGGCAAAAGAGCGAATCGCTTTCCTTCTTTGCCAGTGCCTCCCGAGGACAACGCGAGCCTTCGATGAGCGACATATACTATGGAGCGGATTTCTGGCAGGGTCCCGACGGCAAGGACTATCACTTCGAAGAGAACAGCGACGGAAGCCTCCACTACATCGGTCCCGATGTGAAACCGGAAACCGTGACTGACTATGAAATCGGCGGGCGTTTCAGCGGAGAGAAGATCGCTCTTGACCTGACCTTCTATGCCATGGACTTCCGCGATGAGATCGTCCCCTGGGCGGGCTCCCTCGATGACAACCAGCTTCCCAACAATGGAAATGCCGAGCAGAGCCTTCACTCGGGAGTGGAGTTTGCCGGCACCCTGAAGCTTCACCGGGACTGGACTTTCTCGCTGACCGGCAACTGGACACGGGATCGTTTTGTTTCCTACACCGAGCACTACTGGACGCCGGACTGGACCATCGAATCGGCGAACTACGATGGGCAGATCATTCCCGGAAGCCCGGTCTTCAACCTGCTCAGCCGCCTGGAGGGAAAACTCTTCGGCGCCGAGCTCTTCGTCTCCCTGCGAAGCGTCGGCAGAAACTACCTCGACGGCAAGAACCTCAAGGAACGGAGCGTCGTACCCTATCAGGTCGTCGACGCCGGACTGGCTCTGCCCTTCGAATGGGCGAAGTACCGGGGACGACTGAACTGCCGGGTGCACAATCTGCTCGACCGCGAGTACGAGACTGCCGGATACATCGAGTTCGATGACCTCGAGCCTCGCTGGTTCGTGGGCGCGCCACGGAACTTCTACCTCGGACTGGAGCTGGATCTCTGATGCTGCTCTCCCGGGGAAATCATATGGGGCTGGTCCTGCTGGATGGCCCCGCAGCTCCGACAGAGAGGCTGGAGCGCTGGCTTTCCGAAGCCACCTTCTTTCTCTGCGCGGATGGTGCGGGTGGCAGGACCTTGCCCCGCTTACCTGACGCAATCGTCGGCGACCTGGACTCCATCGGCGAAGTCTCAGAAGATCAGACCCTGATTCGACTGGAAGAACAGGACCGTACTGATGCCGAAAAATGCGTTGAACTCTGCTTTGAAGCGGGCTGTGACCGTGTCGTGCTTCTGGGAGAAATCGGCGGACGCTGGGACCACAGTCTGGTTCAGCTCGCACTTCCCCTGGCATGGCCGGGGCAGGTTCTCATGGCCGGATCAGAGCAGATCGCTATGGGCGTGAGCGGAAAAGAAGAGTTCCGGATTCCTGAAGGCCGGGCCCTGTCCCTCTTTCCCCTCTTCGGGCCCGCCCGGGGAGTGACACTCCGTGGCTGTCTTTGGCCACTGGAAAGAGAAGACCTTCTGCAGACAGAAGGACGAACTGCTTCCAACCGGGTCTGCCAGGAAAGTGTCAGCCTGGAAATCGAAAGTGGAAGTGTTCTTCTGATCTGTGAACACCGAAGCGAAGACCCGCTCTGGCGCCTTGGTCCATGAGCCTTTCTGCACTTCTTCTTTACGCGCTTTTCCTTCTCTATGTCGTCCTGCGTCTGTTTCGCAGAAAGGCCAAGGACGAGAAGGACTACCTGCTTGCCAGCCGTAGCCTGACCCTGCCCGCCTTCGTGGCGACCACGGTTTCGAGTTGGTACGGCGGAATCCTCGGCGTAGGCGAGTACAGTTACAGCTATGGCTTGAGCAACTGGCTGGTCTTCGGGGTTCCCTACTACCTCTACGCGCTGATCTTCGCACTCTTTCTCGCGAAACGGGCGCGGCGAAGCTCGGCGCTCACCGTGCCCGATCAACTCCGGCAACGCTATGGTTCGAAAGTAGCGATTCTTGGAAGCTCCGTTCTCTTTTTCATGACGGCGCCGGCCGCCTATGTGCTGGCTCTCGGAACCCTTCTGGTCCACCTGACCGGCCTGCCTCTTGCCCCGGCCATTGTTGTCGGGACGATCTTCTCTCTGGCCTATGTCTTCCGTGGCGGTCTTCGCGCCGTGGTGATGACCGACAAGATCCAGTTCACCCTGATGTTTCTCGGCTTTGCGATTCTGCTTCCCATGGCGGTCTCCCGCTTCGGAGGTCTTTCCTGGCTTCGCGACAATCTGCCCGCAGAACACCTGAGCTGGAACGGGGGACAGCCCTTTCAGGCGATTGCCGTCTGGTACCTGATCGCCGCATCCACTCTGGTGGAACCCGCCTTCTACCAGCGTTGCTTTGCAGCAAAAGATGAAAACACCGCCCGCCGGGGTCTTTTCCTTTCCGTGATCTTCTGGATCGTCTTCGACTTCATGACCACCACCACGGGACTCTATGCTCGTGCGGCGATGCCTGCTCTGGCCGATGCCCAGTTCAGTTATCCCCTTCTGGCAGAAGCCGTCCTGCCGCCCTTTGCCTCGGCCTTGTTCATGCTGGGGCTTCTGGCTACCGTCATGAGCACCATCGACAGTTATGCCTTCCTGGCCGCTGTCACCTTCGGGCGGGACATCGTCTGGCGACTTCGGGGAAGCCGGGGCGATTCCAATCGCTTCAGCCGCATGGGGCTTCTGGTCACGGGGCTGGTCAGCGTGGGGCTTGCCCTCTGGCGGGAGTCCATCGTGGGTCTCTGGCACGATCTGGGAAGCGTGGGAACGCCGGTCCTGCTATTTCCCCTCGCCCTGAGCTTCGGGCGCAGGAAGATCGCGGCGCCCTGGATTCTGGCCTCCATGATTTCGGGAGGAACGATCAGCCTGGCCTGGCTGATGGCCGGCAAGGCAGGACTCGCCCTGCCGCTGGATCTGGAAGCCATTTTCCCGGGTTTGATGATGAGCGGTCTGATCTGTCTTGCAGGGTGGATCAGGGCCAGGAACTGAACTCCACACTGGGAAGCCAGTTCCGGGAGTCCGACCAGAAGGGCCGACTATCTTTCAGGAAGGCAAGGGTGGCTTCTTCCACGGCCATGAAGACCGGGTTCACTTCGCCGGGGACGGCAATCCAGTGAGGCTCTGAATCCCGAAGGCGGGTCCAGGAGCCGGGCAATTCTATGCGGACCTTGCTTCGAAACTCCCGGATGGGCAGACCCGTCGGCCCTTCCTCCACGACAAAGAGCAGGTCCAGGTCGCAGCGCCGGCTTCCCTCTTCCTCTCCCCGGCTGAAGATCCTCAGCTTCCTGGCCTCCACCTTCAGTCTCACCTGGGGAGGATGGGTCCAGCCGCGAACGGCAAAACCGTATTTCTCCAGAGTCATTCCAAGAACATGGAAAACCTGATCCTCAAGAACGCCCCCGGGGAGCGGTCGAAAGTACTCGCGGGCCCGCTTGTCGTCGCGGTATCTCCAGACGACAGGGCTGGTCATGCCGGGGTAGACATCGCCCTTGAGACTCTCCCCGTCGATACGCATGGTGGGAAGTTTCGGCGCGCTTTCCAGGTACTCCAGGTGAAGCAGGGAGCGATCCACCGTGAGCGACTGCCTTGCACCGGGAGACGCGCAGGCCAGCAAGACCAGGAGAATGGGCCAGGCTCTTTTCATTCTTCCCCGAAACGGTGGGAGAGCGGACTCTCCAGGGTTTCCCAGTTTCCCTTCAGGCGATTCTTCCCGGAGGCAAAACCGAGGTAGCTGTACTTGCCATAGTGCGGAACCTTCGACGCGATCACGGAGACCTGGGCAGGATCCGAGGCAAGGACTGCCATGAGACCTCGATCGGCTCCGCGCTTGGAAGTATACACGATTGCGCTCGCTCCCGGCTCAAATCTTTCTTCCTGAAAGACGGTGAAAAAGGGCGTCACTTGCAGTCCTTCCGGTCGCGGGGCAAAGGGAGCCGGGCTTCGGCCCATCCAGATGACCGTCCTCGCCGCTTCCCTCTCAGCAGGATTGTCGCCCCGGATCAGCCGGGCCTCGCCTTCCACCCAGGAGGAAGCAAACTCTCTACAGGCCTCTTCCAGATCTGCGGGCAGGTCTTCTTCCAGAATGAAAAGAGGTTCCTCATCGCTAAGAATCATGCTGAGCGTGGCTTCCATCTCGTCTTCATGAAGGCGGCGAAAGAGGTGGTAGTCGGGATCAAGGTGCAGGACGAGAGGTGCCCGGAGCAGATCCACCGCGATTTCCTGCGTCCCCCTTTGGACGGTCAGCAAATGGCTTTCCTGCCCACTTCCGTTTTCCACAAGAAGTTCGAGAGGAAGATCCTGAAAGTCACCCTCCACCGAAATCTCCAGCGTCAAGCGGCCGTCGAGGTAGCTGGCTGCATGAAGTGAAATCATCGGCGCGCCTTTTCCCTCGACCCAGAGTTGCCGCATCGCTTCGAGGGCCATCGGATCCAGACCCGCCTCCTGTTCTGCCGCACGGAAGAAGTCCGACCAGCTGGCATCCTGCCACTGTTTCTCCCGGATCACGCGACGC
This sequence comes from Candidatus Krumholzibacteriia bacterium, assembly GCA_030748535.1. Classification (NCBI taxonomy): domain Bacteria; phylum Candidatus Krumholzibacteriota; class Candidatus Krumholzibacteriia; species Candidatus Krumholzibacteriia bacterium. Next base: position 40,209 of record JASMLU010000008.1, on the reverse strand, counting down.
AGGGAGGCCCGAAAGGCATCACGCCCGATCCGCTCTTCGAGCATGTGAAAGACGAACATGCTCTTGCCATAGCCCACCGCGCGGCTCGAAGCATCATGACGGCTGACGAAGTCGCTGAGAGGGAAGTCCTTTCCATCCCGCGAGTAGTGCGTGTAGTCCTTCAGGGTGTTCTTCCGGTAGGCCTTCGCCGCCTCCGCAGACTTCATCTCCTTGTAGAGATAATCCGCGCAATAGACGGTGAGCCCTTCACACCAGTTTCCGCCCTCGCCGACATAGACCGAGTTGCCCCACCAGTTGTGACAGATCTCATGGCCCAGACTGGTCTTTACAATGAAGGGCAGGCGCAGGATCTGCTGCCCGAGGAGAGTCCAGCTGGGCATGCCATAGCCCGTGGGAAAGAAGTTCTCCACCGTGGCGAACTTCGAATAGGGATAGGGAGAAAGAAAGGACTCGTAGAGATCCAGATAGCGGGCGGTTTCCTCGAGGTAGGTTTCCGCAAGGCGACGATCCTCGGGAAAGAACCAGGTTTCAATGCTGGTGTTTCCGTGCTGCCTTCGATCAATGGCAAAGCGGCCGGCCACCAGAATCATGCCATCACTTCGGGTGTCTGCATTCCAGCATTGCCATTGAAATCCATCGACGACTTCATCCCGGACCAGATCCCCCTGAGTGAGGCTCTGCCAGCCCTCGGGCAGGCGGGTCGTCAGGCGATGCTGGCACATCCCGCCCTCGAGCAGTGGATACCAGCCCTCGCTTCCCGAGAGATAGATCCCTTCCTCCCCGATGGTCGCAGAAATCTCACCGCCCACTTTTTCCCGCCCGAAGACCGTCTCCGACACATCCTGCCAGATCTCTCCTTCATAGTGGAGAATCCAGAGATCGCTGGGCTCTTCACGAGTCCATGACCAGCGCTGAAGGCCCTCGTCTGTCTCCATGGATTCCAGGGTTCCGGAGCCGGAGGGACGAAGCTTCGGGTGAAGCAGAAACTCCAGACTCCCGGTCTCTTTCTCCAGATGCAGGCTGTCAATGCCGGAGAGCTGGTGAGTGGAAGGACTCAGTTCCAGGGCAATTCGGTGGGCTCCCGGCTCTGCATGAAGAGGGAGAACGCCGAGAGCCAGGACGAGAATCTGCTTCATGTACACTCCTGTAAATGGGGACTTCGAGAATGTACACCAAGCGAATGCGGAGGAAAACCATCGATTGTTGCAATTCAGAGTTGAAGAGCAGGGATGCCACTTTGAGAATTATTCTCATTTTCTCTTGACTTCTTCCGGGTATTTGCTATGATATGACCTCACTTTGAGAATGGTTCTAGAATGAGACTCACAAGACAGAGAAAGGCAATCCTCCAGCACCTCCAGCGGCGCTTCGACCACCCCACGGCCGAAATGATCCACGAGGGCATTCGTTTCGACATGGAGGATGTCAGCCTGGCCACGGTCTACCGGTCACTCGGACTGCTGAACTCTGCCGGTCTCATTCAGGAACTGCCCGATCAGGGCAGGGGCAAGCGCTACGATGGCAACCCCCTCCCTCATCATCATTTCTTCTGCGAGCAGTGTGGCAGCGTGGAAGATCTTTTCGCCGGGCTCCCGGGCACTCTGAGAGAGTCCCTGTCCCGAATTGCGCACGGCGAGGTACGTCAGATTCAGGTGCTGCTCAAGGGCATCTGCGATGAATGCAAAACCCGTGAGGAAGAAAGAGGAAGCGAACAATGAGCGTACAGGTTGGTCAGGCGGCCCCCGATTTCAGTGCCGTCGCAGTAATGGGAAACAACGAATTCAAGGAAGACTTCAAGCTGAGTGATTTCCGCGGAAAGTATGTGGCACTCTTCTTCTACCCCCTGGACTTCACCTTTGTGTGTCCCACCGAGATTATCGAGTTCAACCGGAAGCTCGAGGATTTCCGGAGCCGGGGCGTGGAAGTGATCGGCGTCAGCATCGACAGCCAGTTCAGCCACTGGGCCTGGAAGAACACGGTCGTGAATGATGGAGGCATTGGAGACATCCAGTATCCCCTGGTCGCCGACATTCACAAGACCATCAGCCGCGACTATGGCGTGCTGATTGAAGAGGCGGGTATCGCGCTCCGCGGAACCTTCCTCATCGACAAGGAAGGCATCGTGCAGCATGCCACGGTCAATGCACTGGGACTCGGGCGCAACATTGACGAGACCCTTCGCATGGTCGATGCCCTCAAGCATCTGGAAGCGCACGGCGAGGTTTGCCCCGCCGGCTGGACCGAGGGCGATGAGGCCATGACCCCCAGCTCCGAAGGCGTTGCTTCGTACCTGACAAAGCACGCCGGCTAATTCGGCAAGCGAGTGGAAGAGTGGAGGCCCGCCGGGAAACCGGCGGGTTTTCTATTGCAGTCGATTCAGTTCCTGCCGCCACCCGGCCAGCAGGGCCATCGGAGCCATGAAGACCAGCACCATCAGTGAGGACCAGGGAGAAGCCTCCCCCCACTGCAGTACGATGGACAACAGGGCGCCAAGACCAAGAAGAAAGGCCAGCGCCGCGCCCTGCTTCCTCTCGTATCCCGGTGACAGGCGCGCCGCAAGACTCGCCCCCAGGTAGGCAAAGAGCATCCCGTAGAGCGTGGAAAAGACGCGGAAACCCAGATCCGGCACATCCCCTGGGTCCCTTCCGCTGAACTTGAAAAGAAGCACGATCGACAAGCGAACAGGACATAGCCTGAGAGAACTCCCAGGATTCTTCTTGGCATTTTCCTCCCACGATTCCGGCAGTTTCCCCCTTCTCACAACGGAAAACAAGGCGAATTGCGATTTCCCGTTGCCGGAATCAAAGAAAGAAGGCATCCTTCTTCTCCGATCTTGAAATCTGCCCTTGGTAGGCCTAGTTTGAGAAGTGGTTCACATAACCAACACCGGGACCAAAGGGGGACTGGGATGAGTGTCAGCGTTGAAGCGCTCGGCCTGGAAAAAGTAGGAATCCGCGAGGCCGGCCAGATCTATCGCAATCTGAATCACGAGGAACTCTTCGAACATGAAGTTCGCAAGGAAGACGGTACGGTTACCGCAAACGGAACCATGGCCGTGGACACGGGCAAGTTCACGGGACGCTCCCCGAAAGACAAGTATTTCGTGGAAGAGGAGAGCAGCAAGGACAATCTCTGGTGGGGTCCGGTGAACGAGAAGATCGACACCGATGTCTTCAACCAGCTGCTCGAAAAGGTGCAGGGTCACCTCAATGGCAAGGATCTCTATGTGACCGACGCCTATTGCGGGGCCAACGAAGACACTCGCATGAAGCTTCGCGTGGTCAGCGAGATCGCCTGGCAGAGCCATTTCATCCGCAACATGTTCATTCGCCCGACCGAGGATGAACTCGAGGGCTTCGAGCAGGACTTCACCATTCTGGTCGCCACGGAAATCACCGACGAGGAATGGAAAGCCCACGGACTGAACTCCGAAGTTTTCGTGGCCTTCGACCTCGGCCGCAAGCTCGCCATCATCGGCGGCACGAAGTACGGCGGCGAGATGAAGAAGGGCATGTTCTCCGTGATGAACTACTTCCTGCCCCTGCAGGGAATCGCGGCCATGCACTGCTCGGCCAACATGAACGAAAACGGGGACACGGCACTCTTCTTCGGTCTGAGCGGAACGGGCAAGACCACGCTGAGTACCGATCCCGACCGCGCCCTGATCGGCGACGATGAGCATGGCTGGGACGAAGACGGGATCTTCAATTTCGAGGGCGGCTGTTACGCAAAATGCATCGATCTTGACCCGAAGACAGAGCCTGACATTTACAATGCCATTCGCCGCGATGCCCTGCTCGAAAATGTGGTCATCGATCCGGAGACGAAGGAAGTCGTGTACTCGGATGCGAGCAAGACACAGAACACGCGTGTCAGCTATCCGATCTACCACATCGACAATATCGTCAAGCCGGTGAGCAAGGGCGGCCACCCGAACAACATCATCTTCCTGACCTACGATGCTTTCGGCGTACTGCCCCCGGTCTCCCGACTGGACAAGGGCATGGCCATGTACCACTACCTCAGTGGATACACGAGCAAGGTCGCGGGAACAGAGCGGGGAATCGACGAACCCCAGGCCACCTTCAGCGCCTGTTTCGGCTCGCCCTTCCTCACCCTGCACCCGACCGATTACGCCAAGATCCTGGGCAGGAAAATTGATGAGCACGGCAGCAAGGCCTGGCTCGTCAACACGGGCTTCACCGGCGGAGCTTATGGGACAGGACATCGCATGGACCTTCCCACGACCCGCAAGCTGATCACCGGCATTCTCGATGGAAGTCTGGATAAGGCGAACTACACGCCCCATCCGATTTTCCTGGTCGAGGTTCCCGACCAGCTCGAAGGCGTTGACCCGAAGATTCTCGATCCGAGGGAAACCTGGGAAGACAAGGCCGCCTACGACGACAATGCGCGGAACTTGGCCGCAATGTTCATCAAGAACTTCGAGCAGTACCTGCTTGACGGAGATGACTTCGACTTCACTGCCCACGGCCCGAAACTGGACCAGGCTTGAGTCGACTTCTCCCGATTCTCTGCATCCCACTCCTGATCGCCTGTGAAGGCGGGAAGGGGCGGGAGGTTCTCTATTTCCACACAGCCGCAAGCCTTCGCGATGCCGTCACGGAGATCGCCAGCGTCTGGGAAGAAAGAAGCGGGCAGCGGGTTCTTCCCATCTTTGCCAGTTCCTCCACGCTCGCCCTTCAGATTGAAAAGGGCGCAGAGGCCGATCTCTTCCTTCCTGCCAATCCTCTCTGGGCGGATCATGTCGAAGCTCATCGGGCTGTTCTGTCCCGCAAGGATCTTCTCGGAGGGCGACTGGCCCTGGTCTGCCCCCCGGGCAATCCTGCTCACATCCGGGGAATCGCAGACCTTGGCTCCGCTAATGTCAAGGACATCGCTCTCGGCGACCCCCGCCATGTGCCCGCCGGAATCTACGCAGTGGAATGGCTCAAGGCAGCAGGGCTCTATGAAGACACCCACAAGAAGCTCCGCCCCGCAAAGGACGTGCGGGCCGCTCTCTCCTGGGTCGAACGCAGGGAAGCTGATGCGGGACTGGTCTACGCCTCCGATGCTCTTCGAAGCCTTGTGGAAACTCTCGATTTGATAGACCCTCCCACAGCAATCCGCTACCCTCTTCTTCTTTTGGAGGCTCCGTCCGGAAAGCCGAAAGCCGGAACGGAAGCTCTCTTTGACTGGCTCAGCGGGCCCGAGGCGGGGGCACTCTTTCGGAGCTATGGCTTTTCTCCCCTGGAGTAAAATGAGCGCTTCTGAATGGCAGGCCCTGCTACTCTCCCTCAAGGTGAGTCTCTTTGCCAGCCTTCTGTCCCTTCCCCCGGGAATCCTGCTGGCCAGTTGGCTTGCCCGGGGGCGCAGCCGCCTGCGCTGGATTATTGAAGCGCTGGTGCAGGTTCCCCTGGTTCTGCCTCCCCTGGTGACCGGCTTTTTTCTTCTTCTGCTTTTCGGCCGGGGCAGCCTTCTGGGAAGCTGGCTGGAGAGTCTCGGACTCCGGGTGGTTTTCGACTGGAAGGGAGCCGCGCTGGCCGCCGCCGTCGTCAGTTTCCCCCTGCTTGTTCGCGCCGCCCGGATTGCCTTTGAGCAGGTCGATCCCTCCCTGCCCCTGGCTGCCCGAAGCCTGGGAGCCGGCCGATGGGACACCTTCCTCACGGTCACACTTCCCCTTGCCCGCCGGGGGGTTCTCGCGGGCCTGCTTCTATCTTTCACCCGCGCCTTTGGAGAATTCGGTGCCACCATTATACTGGCAAGCAATATCCCCGGCCGCACCCAGACCGTGCCACTTGCCATCTACTCCCTGATCCAGGGAAGCGGCGGGGAGGCCGCCGCCCTTCGCCTGGCCGGCATCTGTGTCCTGGTCAGCTTGATCGCCATGATCGCAGTACACTTCCTGGAACCCGGTCGAAAGGAAGTGGACTGATGCTGCATCTGAAGCTGGACTACCGCCGAGGCGACTTCCATCTGGAACTGGAACTTACAAGCGAACACAGGATCACCGCTCTCAGCGGCGATTCGGGAAGCGGGAAAACCACCCTGCTGGACCTGATTGCAGGGCTGAAGACCCCCCGAGCAGGGAGAATTGAAGTGGATGGCACGCTTCTCTTCGACTCTTCGCAAGGTCTGGACATTCCGGTGGAAGATCGACGGGTGGGCTACCTTTTTCAGGACGGCAAGCTCTTCCCGCATTTGAGCGTGAAAGACAACCTGCTCTATGGAAGAAAGCGACGTCAGTACGAGGGTCCCGCTCTGGAGGAAGTCGTGTCGGTCCTCGAACTGGGGAACATGCTGGAACGAAGCCCGAACCGGCTTTCCGGCGGGGAAAAACAGCGGGTGGCTCTGGGAAGGGCTCTTCTCAGTGCTCCCCGCATCCTGCTCCTCGACGAGCCCCTGGCCAATCTTGACGAAGGCGCCAAGACCCGCATTCTCGATTACCTCGACCGGACTCTTCGTCACTTCCAGCTTCCCGCTCTTTTTGTTTCCCACAGCAGTCGGGAAATCCGGGATCTGGCCGACTGGCTGATCCTGATCGGGAAAGGGAATGTCCTGAGACAGGGACTTCCCGCCGGGATGCTTGCGGGCGCCGATTCTTGACTCCCCGATCCGCTTTCACTATCTTCTTCGCCATCGAGGTTTCGTGATCTATTCCAAGGAGAAAACCATGCGCAAGATTCTGTTCCTCTTTGCCCTGCTGCCCCTGCTGATCCTCGCCTCCTGTGGCGAAAAGGAAGTGGCGCTTCCGACCTGGACCGGCGGTGCGGAAATGACCCTGAGCAAGAGCACCAGCCTGGCCGATGTCGTTGCCTCGGCCGAAGCCTTCGTTGACAAGCAACTGCTTCTGGAAGGAACCGTTGTAGGCGTCTGCAAGGGAAGTGGTTGCTGGGTGCAACTGGATGACGGAAAGGGCAACAAGTTCTATTGCAAGAGCATGGACCACAGCATCGCCTTCCCCAAGGACTGTGAAGGCAAGACGGCAAGAGTGCAAGGCACCATGCTCGCCCAGCCCTCCTCCGGTCACTCCGAGTGCGCGCACGGCGAGGATGAAGGGCACGAGGGACATGAAGACCACGCGGGCGAAGAAGCCCACACCTGTCCCTCCCCCACCTATCTGGTCAACATTGAGGGAGCCGTGCTTCTCTAGTATTTGACTCGGGCCACTGCGCTCGCTAGTATTCTGGCCGGCCTCCGGGCAGGCCCTTTTTCTGTACAGGAAGGAAGCAATGAGCCGCCGCTACTGGATCCTGATCGCACTGCTGCTTCTGGCCTCTTCCGCTCTTGCGGAAGGCCGAAGGGCTCTCCCCGTTTCCCTCAAGTCCTCCTTCTCCCTCAGCCACGGGAATCTGCTTCTCGATAACGAGAACTACAGCGACTTCTTCGGGGACAATCAACTGCCCGTCTGGTCACTGCGTTATGACCACCTCCTTTACGGCCCCCTGAGTTTCGGGCTGGGCGTGACGGCCAGCGGAAAAAGCCACCTTCGGGAAAGTATCTCCATTGGAAGCGAAGCCTATCCGGTCATCTACAACTACAGTGCCTTTCAGTACCAGTGGGAACTGGGATTGCGCCTCAGGCTCCCCCGAATAGCCCAGTTTCGAAGCTATGCCTCCTGGTCGCTTCTTACGAGCCGTGTCCATACCCTGAGTGAAGGCTATGCCTCCGGCTACGATGCAAACTGGGAGGAACACTCCCCCACCCCGGATTCCTGGCTCGGCTCCACAGGCTCAAGAGCCTCTCTGGGTTTCTCTCATCCTTTCTGGGCAAATATGAGCCTCTTTGCCGAAGCCAGCCGCATTCGCATGGACGATTACGGCGAACTCACCGAGTCCACACCTCCTTCCGGACTCTGGAATCACTCGGGCTGGAGACTGGACTTCGGAATCCTTCAGCAGTTCTAGTTTTGATCCACGATCCTTGACTTCCCCAATTCCCCTCTCCATATTGAGCGGCGATACCCTTCGCTCCAACCACTCCAAAGGGGAAAGCAATGCACGAGTTTTTGAAAACCCTGAAAATCGAGGACAAGAATTCCGGAGCCAGTTCGCGCAACTGGATCGAGAATCCGGGCGGGGAGGAACTGGATGTGTTCTGCCCAGGAGACGGTTCTAAAATCGCAAGCGTCACGCAGGCTTCGGTGGAAGACTACGAGAAGATCGTCAGCGAGTCTGTGGAGGCCTTCAAGGAATGGCGCAGGGTTCCTGCCCCGGAGCGCGGGCAGATCGTCCGGATCTTTGCCTCCGCCTTCCGTGACTACAAGGAACCCCTTGGCCAGCTCGTCAGCTACGAAATGGGCAAGATTCTCAGCGAGGGCGAAGGCGAAGTGCAGGAAATGATCGACATCGCCGATTTTGCCGTCGGTCTCAGCCGCACGATTGGCGGGCCGACTCTTCCGAGTGAACGCCCGGGACACCGTCTTATGGAACAGTGGCATCCTCTTGGTCCGGTCGGCGTGGTCACCGCCTTCAATTTCCCGGTGGCCGTCTGGGCCTGGAATGCGATGATCGCTGCTGTTTGCGGGGACTCCACCATCTGGAAGCCATCAAGCAAGACTCCTCTCACGGCCATCGCCGTTCAGCACATCTGCAACGAAGTAATGAAGAGCAAGGATCTGCCTCCGATCTTCAGTCTCGTGGTGGGACGCGGTTCCAGCGTGGGCGAAATGCTCATCAATGACCGTCGTGTTCCCCTGATCAGCGCGACGGGTTCCACCCGCATGGGCTGCCATGTTGGTAAAACCGTGGGCGGCCGTCTCGGACGCACCCTCCTGGAACTCGGGGGAAACAACGCCATCATCGTCGACGAAACTGCGAATCTCGATCTCGCGCTTCGTGCAACGGTCTTTGGCGCGGTCGGCACGGCCGGACAACGATGCACTTCTACGCGCCGGCTCTTTCTCCATGAGTCTCTGGCCGAGGACTTCACGGCCAAACTGGTGAAGGTCTATGAGTCCATCTCCATCGGAGACCCGCTCGACCGCAGCACCCTGATGGGTCCGCTCATCGACGAAGATGCGGTCAGCACCATGCTGGACGCTCTGGAAGCCGTGAAGGCCCAGGGCGGCGAGATCCTCACCGGGGGCCAGCGCCTGGATCGGTCGGGGCACTTCGTGCAACCGACCATTGTCCGTGGTCCCGCGGACATGGAAATCGTTCGGGAGGAAACTTTTGCTCCCGTCCTCTATGTCTTCCCTTACTCGGATCTGGATCAGGCCATCGAAGCCCATAACTCGGTGGATCAGGGACTTTCAAGTGCCATGTTCTCCACCAATTTCATGAACGCCGAAAAGTTCCTCGGACCCGAGGGCTCGGACTGCGGCATCGCCAATATCAATGCAGGCACCAGCGGTGCGGAGATTGGCGGGGCCTTTGGAGGAGAAAAGGACACGGGTGGCGGACGGGAATCGGGAAGCGACGCATGGAAAATCTACATGCGCCGCCAGACCAATACCCTGAATTACTCCACGGACATGCCCCTGGCCCAGGGCGTGGAGTTCGACATCTAGCCCTGTTTCATAAGCAGAAAAGGGCGGGTCGTTCTGGCCCGCCCTTTCTATTTCCTTCAATGGCCCCCTCCAAGTCTTTATTTCATAGCAACTTAAAAATTGCCCCCCTGAACCCTTGAAATGTGGGGGCCACCTGTGTTAGAATCTTGAAGTTGGGAAGGCTAAGGGCTTTCCCTTTGCACTTCGACTCTAGTACTGCACCTAAGACTCTCTTTATTGGAGGAGCAACATGCTGAAGAAGTTAATGCTTACGCTCGTCGTCCTCGCGGCTTCCACCGCGATCGCGAGCGCCAACACCCTGACCATTGATGGGCTCGTCCTGCCTGGCAACGGCACCAACGTCACTCTCGACCGTCTTGGCCTGATCAACGATGGAAGCTTCGAGAACGGCGAATGCGATGCCGGCTCTTCCTGGACCTGCTACACGAACACCAGCTGCCTGTGGATCATTGATCCTCTCGGCGTCTGGGGCTACCCCGCCTACGACGGCGTCCTTTGTGGATGGCTCGGCGGATTCTGTGGAGACGCGAACAGCAACGCCTTCTGTCAGGATATCTTCATCGACGGAACCGGCATCAGCTGGTACTGGATGGGCTACGTCGCTGATACCGTCGACGGCCTCGACCTGATGTACATCAGCGTCGATGGTGTCAACACCTTCGAGCACTACATGGTCTATCCCGATGATCACACCTACGGTACATGGGGCCAGATGCTCGGCACCGTGACCGGCGTTGGTGGCGTCCACGAGCTTTGCTTCGGTTTCACGGCTTCGACCGGTGCCAACATGCTGATTGACTACATCGAACTCTTTGAAGGAACTGGCGTCATGAACACCAGCTTCTCCTCCGTGAAGAGCCTCTACTAGTCGATAGTTCTTGGATAAAGAAACCCGCCCTTTCGGGGGCGGGTTTTTTTTGCGCCCTGAAACAGAGGCTAGATTCCGAAACGAACCATCAGGGAAGAGGAGAAACCGTTTCCGTTTCCCAGAAGCGCGGGATCTGCAAGGCTCCCCTCCAGTGACCAATCGCCAGCGGTAAAGAGGTAGCCGGCCTCCACAAGGATGCCCACCCACTGCGCCAGTCGCCAGTCAAAACCCAGGTGAGGACGAATCATCGCAAAGCTCCGCGTGCCCCGCAGCCGGACAATGACATCCTCATTGTCGCCAGTCTCCTCGGCCCAGATCTTCGACTGCCCGCCGCCGAGTTGCACACCCGCTTCCACATAGAAGCGATTGCGGAGTGCGCGCACACCCTTGATGGAAAAATAGCCCGCCTCATGCTCCCAGCGACTCAGGCGGCTTCCCACGGAACTCTCGCTCGCGCCACCATATCCTCCGCCCCCGAGAGCCAGAAAAAAGCGCTCTCCGGTCTGCACGGCACCCCATCCTGCGCCCCCCCAGTAGAGTTCGAGCGAAGGAACTTCAACGAGCCCCTCTTCCAGAAGCAGCTCGTTCAGGGCGGTGAAATCCTGGGAATAGAGGGTCATGGAGGGCCCGCCCCCGCTTCCCGTGGCCTCCATCAAATCGGAGCTGAAAAACTCCTCCTCGTCATTCCACTCCCCTTGCTTATCCGCCAGAAGGGGAAGGGAAAGGAGAAGTAGCAACAGAGAAATCCGAAATCCTGTATTCATGGAACCTCCTGTAAAACAGACATTCGCTTACGGGGCCCTGAGCGAGTGTTTCACTTCGCCGTGATCTCAACCAGATCCCCGTCTTCGAGGACATGGGCGCGGTCGACCACCTGACCATCGAATTTGCCGGATCCCCAGATCCGGGCGGACTGGAAGGTCTCGAGAAAGTCCCGATGCACCTTGCCCGCCAGATCGAGAACCGTCGCCCCCAGGGGCAGCAGATAGGGTTCACTCATCTCTGCTTTCTTGTGAGGAACCTTCGTATAGGCCCGAATCATCTCCAGCCTCTCCCAGACCGCCTGTCGAAAGAGGTCCAGACCTTCTTCACTCAGACTCGAAAAGGCCACCGCAGGCCAGGGATCCCCGATGAGTTCGGACAGGAAACTGCGATTGACTTCTGCGTCCGGATGATCCGCCTTGCTCATGGCCAGTAACGTTCGACGCTGGTTCAGGGCAAGATCCGGGTTCTCCTGATCGACCCTGCGAACCGGATGGAGGCTTTTCTCTTCCAATCCCTCCCGAAGGGCTTGCAGGGCTTCACAGCAATCCGGTGCAGAAAGGTCGGCGAAGAGAACCAGTGCATCGGCCGTGCGAGCCTGATCCAGAATCCAGGACTCCAGCGGAAACTGTGCCACCGGAGGCGTATCGATGAGTTCGATCTGCACATCCTTGTAGGGCATCATGCCGGGAATAGGAAGGCTGGTGGAGAATGGAAACTCGGCCACCTGCACATTTGCATTGGTCAGACCCTTCAGGACACTGCTTTTGCCACTGTTCGGGGCTCCGAGAAGAAGAACCTGAGGACTTTCCGTCCGGGGAATAAACCAGGGATTGTGGGTTTTGCCTTTGCTCTTGGCAGCATGCTCGATCTGGTCCTGTAGCTGGCTGAGCTTCTTCCTCAATTCCGCCCAGAGCTTGTCGGTCCCCTTGTGGCGGGGCATGATGGCCATCATCTCCCGCAGGTGGGCGATCTTCTCCGAAGGCTCCCGGGCCGCCTTGAATTTGTCCTCGACCTTGTAGTACTGGGGGGGAAGATTGGTAGGCACAAGCTCTCCTTGATCTCAATACTAGATCTTTGCTCCGAGAGGGTCAACGGAGAAGGGAGAACAGTATTATCTTTGGTTTCCCCGAGAGATACCTTTGATTCTTCGTCGGCAAAGCAGATTTTCCGCAGGATCAACCGTATCTCCTTGAATCCTCCGAATGATCTGCCGATAATTGAATCAAAGGAGGATTCCATGAATACGGACCTCAAGAATTACAATTCGGGAGTTCAGGACTATGTGCGCAAGGGCGAGAAAATCGCCCGGGCCCGAAAGGATGCCTGGCAACGGATGAAGAAATGCCGCTTCGACACGATCAGTGTTCATGGGCTCTACACCATGCAGGAGGCTCTCGAGGGAAACCAGGGCTCGATCATCGAGCCGGCCTACCTGTCCACCAGCCAGGGCTATCGGGACTCCGATGAGATGGAAGCCGCTCTCGCCTACATGATTCCCACCTGGTGCTATGCCAGAATCGCCAATCCTACGACCTACTATCTGGAATGGACGCTCGCTCTCATGGAGACCTACGGAACGCCGCTGGAGGCCAGTGCCGTGGTCACGGCCAGCGGCATGAGTGCGATCATGAGTGCCGTGGAACCCTTCCTCATCAAGCAGGATTCCAGCCCTTCGGAGCCGATCAACTTCGTCTCCTCCGCCCATGTCTATGGCGGCACCTTCCAGCAGTTCAGCATCCGGCAGGCGGAAAAGGGTCGCCAGGTTCGCTGGATTGCAGACCCCATGAATCTGGAGGAATGGGAGTCCAGCATCGATGAACACACTCGCTTCCTCTATACAGAACTTCCGAGCAATCCGACCATCCAGTTCTGCGATCTCGAGAAACTGGCTGAAATCGCCCATCGCCATGGCATCCCCCTCATCGTGGACTCCACGGTGGCCACTCCGGCCCTGATGCGCCCTCTGGCTCATGGAGCCGATGTCGTGGTTCATTCCGTATCCAAGAGCATGACCTCCAGCGGCATGGGCGTGGGTGGTGTCATCATTGCCCGCAAGAACATCGTCAGCCGCTTCGGGGAACCGGAGATGAAGGCGGACTTCGCTTCCTGGGTGAAGTTCCTGCCCTTCCGGGACAACGGCCCCTCCATGAACCCCATGCAGGCTCTCATGATCCTCAACGACCTGCGAACCCTGCGCAGCCGAATGGACCTGGTCAGCCGCAACAGCCAGATCGTCGCCGAGTTTCTGGAAAGCCATCCTGCGGTCGAAAGAGTCGACTACCTGGGCCTGCCCTCCAACCCCCTGCATGAACTGGCCAGCCGTTACATGAACCTCGCAGACAGCGAGGGAGAAAGCGGGAGCCCGAAGAAGCGCTACGGACACCTGATGAGTTTCCAGGTCCGCGGAGGCGGAGAGGCAGCAAGAAGGGTTTTCGACGGCTTCGAACTGATCTACCGCGCCACCGATCTCGGCCGAATCAAGTCAGTGGCCACGATCCCGGCCATCAGTACCCATCAGCAACAGGGAGAAGAGGCCCGCGCCATGGCCGATGTTCCCCCGAGCATGATTCGCCTGAATGTCGGCGGCGAAGATCCCCGGGATCTGATCGTGGATCTGGAGCGGGGACTCCATAGAATCTAGCCCCCGATTTTGGCGGATTTTTCAGGTATTTTCCGGTCTTCCTGCGACATTCCGCAAGAGGGAAAGCGGGGGCTTTCAAAAGCGAAAAAACCGGACTTCGGACTATTGCATTCCAATCCCAAAGCCCTTACTTGCCCCTTGCCGGGAGTTCCCGGCGAACACAAATGCAGCTCAATCGGCCCGAAAAAAGGAGTCTTTCCATGTCCGCAGATAAGTTCATGGAAGGGGTGATCGCGAAAAACCCCGAACAGAAGGAATTTCACCAGGCTGTCCTGGAAGTTGTTGAATCCGTCTGGGATTTTGTCGAAAAGAATCCTCACTACAAGGAAGCCAAGATCCTGGAGCGGATGGTGGAGCCCGAGCGCGTCCTCATGTTCCGTGTCCCCTGGGTCGACGACAAGGGCGAAGTCCAGGTCAACCGTGGTTTCCGGATCGAGATGAACAGCGCCATCGGCCCCTACAAGGGCGGCCTGCGCTTTCACCCGACCGTGAACCTCGGCATCCTGAAGTTTCTGGCCTTTGAGCAGGTCTTCAAGAACAGTCTGACTACCCTGCCCATGGGCGGCGGCAAGGGCGGCAGTGACTTCGATCCCAAGGGAAAGAGTGACCTGGAAGTCATGCGCTTTACCCAGAGCTTCATGAGCGAGCTCTTCCGCCACATCGGTCCCGACACGGATGTTCCCGCCGGCGATATCGGCGTGGGCGGCCGCGAGATCGGTTTCCTCTTCGGCCAGTACAAGAAACTCCGTAACGAGTTCACCGGCGTTCTGACCGGCAAGGGCCTGAACTGGGGCGGCAGCCTCATTCGTCCCGAAGCCACCGGCTACGGCCAGGTCTACTTCGCCGAGGAAATGCTGAAGACCCGCAATGACAGCTTCAAGGGCAAGACCGTCGTCGTCTCCGGTTCCGGAAACGTGGCCCAGTACGCCACGGAAAAGGTCACCGAGCTGGGCGGCAAGGTTGTCACTCTCTCCGATTCCGGTGGGTTCATTCACGACCCCAATGGAATTGATGCGGAGAAACTTGCCTATGTCATGGAACTGAAGAACGTCAAGCGCGGTCGCATCAGCGAGTACGCCGAGAAGTTCGGTTGCGAGTACCACGAAGGTCAGCGTCCCTGGGGCGTTCCCTGTGAAGTGGCTCTGCCGAGTGCGACCCAGAACGAGATCAATGCCGACGAGGCGAAGACTCTCGTCGACAATGGCTGCTTCTGTGTCTCCGAAGGCGCGAACATGCCGACCGAGCCGGACGGTATCGAAGTCTTCCTGGCTGCGAAGATTCTCTACGGCCCCGGAAAGGCCGCCAATGCCGGTGGCGTTGCGACTTCCGGTCTCGAAATGACCCAGAACAGCATGCGTCTGGGCTGGAGCCGCGAGGAAGTTGACCAGCGTCTGCACCAGATCATGGTCGACATCCATGAGAGCTGTGTGAAGCACGGCACGGAGGGTGATTTCACGGACTACGTGAAGGGCGCCAACATTGCCGGATTCATCAAGGTTGCCGACGCCATGCTCGATCAGGGCGTGGTCTAGCTCGCAATCCTGGTTTGGAATCGCCCCCGGTCGAAAGGCCGGGGGGGGGTTATTCGGGCTTCAACACCACGCCATGCCCCCTTCGCCCGTCCAGAAGCACCCGGAGTGATCCGGTCAAGTGAACATGGCGAAGCAGTTCCGACTCCTCTTCGGCGGGCTGGGCATCCAACCAGGCCCGATCCAGATGCAGGCCTGGCAGACCTGCGTGTGCGGTGAAATAGGAGACCTCATTGCTGGTCATGTTGTGAAAGAAGTGGCTGCCACGACTGGGTTCCACCACAATGTCTTTCAACTCGGTTTCCACGATGGCCCTCGCCCAGGATATGTCCGACCAGGCCACAGGAATCCCCAGCCAGGGATCCTGGCTCCCCCAACGCCCCGGCCCAATCAGAAGGTAGTGTCGGCCTGATTGGGACAACTTTCGATTCATGTCCCGAATATCCCGCGCCACATTTCCTGTCAAACTCCTGTCAAAAGCTCCGGGGCGCACATAGACGATGTCCCGAATGGATTCGTCCAGCCCGTTGCCCAGAGCATTCTCCGAGTAGAGAAGAATCTCTTCCTGTGGAAAGCTGTCTCTCTCTACCTGCACTTCCTCTCGTCCCACCACCAGAGGGCGGATCTGAAGAAGTGCGAACTCGGGTTCTTCATCTGGAAGTGGCTCCGGATTTGCGGCGAACTCCACCTCGATGGGCGCACCCATGCCGTGGGTTCCGATGTCCAGAACCTCCTTGAGAATCTCCGGCAAGGGGAACCATTGGCTCTTGAGGATGTGGGCGAAGGTCACCAGGCGAACTCCCGTGCGGGAGATGCCATCGTAAACAGCGTCATTGTCGGCAGAATAGGTCGAGCCCAGAGGCCAGAGCGTTCCGTCCTGCTCAGCCCGGTCCAGACCGAGCTTCACCAGCCCGGCCTCTCCTCCCGGTGTTGCGTAAATTTCCGACTGAGCGAGATCCAGAGCCCAGAACTCCCTCTGCGAGTATTGGAGAAACTCCTTTGGGCCGGGAAACTGCGGAAGAAGGCGCGGATGCTCCGGGCTGAACCAGAGTGACGGTTCGCCATCCACCACGGCGCGACCCAGACCGAGAACCACGGAAGCAGCTCCATCCTCCTGGCGAATCCCGTGAATCGGATAGTAGTTATGCGATTGGGCTACCCCGGCCAGACCGGGATAGAGGTGATCGCCATAGCTGCGCCCTACCACCTGCTGAAGAATGACCGCCATCTTCTCCTCCTCAATACGGTTCTGCGTCGAGGAGATATAGCTCTTGGCTGCCTGGAAAAAGGTGGAAGCATAGACCAGCTTGACTGCGTGCAGCAGCTGCTTCAGTCGCAGGGAATCGTCCGGGTGGTTGTTCGGGATCATGTGACTCGTATAGATCCCGGCGAAGGGCTGGTGTTGCGAGTCCTCCAGAAGACTGGACGAGCGTACTGCGAGCGGGTAGTCCACATTCTCAAGATAGTTGCGGATACTCTGGTAAGCTTCTTCAGGAAATCTGGCCCGGAGGAAGGCTCCGGCAATCGTCTCGTCTTCATGAACACCGAGGGCAACTTCAAAGAGATTGTTCTCTTCCATGAAACTGTCAAAGACATCAGTGCCGATGACGGCACTCGGCGGAACTCTCAACTGGAGCCCTGGAAACTGGCGTTTGAGATCGGACTCACTGAAGAGGGCGTTGACAAAGGCCAGTCCGCGCCCCTTCCCGCCCAGCGATCCCGTGCCGATGCGCATGAAGTTTCGACTGGGATCGAAATGCCCGCGCCGAAAGTCCGCCACCTTGCCGCGGGTCTCTTTCTCCCGGTAGTCATTCAGGGTATCGATCAGGTACTGCCGCATGGACTCGACATCCTGAAACTCCGAGACCGTCCGCTGACGGATCTTCGAGGCCAGGGAGAACTCGGTCCTTGCCATGAACCAGTTGGAAAACTGGTTGTGAGATGCGTGAAAGCTCAGGGACTCAGGGGGCACTTTTCTCAACTGCTTCTCCATACTCAGGAGGTCTTCCGCTTCCCCGACCCGGGTGCCATCGGGCAGCAAGAAGTGAAAGGGCCCGAAGCCCAGCCGATTCTTCAGAAAGCCACGCAGGTCCTGAAGCAGGGTGGGAGACTCCTTGTGGATGAACTCAATCCCCAGTTCATGGGCTTCCTGCGCCCTGCGAGCATTCGATGACTGCATGACCAGGGGCAGGGAAGGGTCTTCCTCCAGAATTCTCCGGGCAAACTCCACGCCGGCCCGATCATCCTTGTTGCCCTCCCTGGCAAAGGCAGCGTCGGTTATGACTCCCAGCATGTTTCCCTGGAACTGTTCATACAGATCCCAGGCCTCTTCGAAGGTTTCCGCCAACAGGATTTTCGGTCTTGCCCGCATTCGCATCAGGCGGGCACTGAGGTCGATTCCCTCTGCAATGAGATCACTGGTCTGCCGCATGATCTCCGAGTAAAGAGTGGGAAGAAAAGAGGAGTAGTATCGAATCGAGTCCTCGATCAGGAGAATCGTGCGTACATCAACCAGGCCCGTGTCATGTTTGACATTCATCCGGTCTTCCACGCACTTGATCACACCGAAGAGGATTCTCACATCTCCGCGCCAGGCAAAGACACGGTCAATGTTCGGGATCTTGTTTCTTTCCTCCCCCGGTTTCCACAACTCCCGCGTGTTGTAGACCAGAAGCACCACGGGAATCTCCGGGTGCATGCTCTTCACGGAAGCACCGAAGTCTTCCACCTCCATGTCCGAGAGCCGGGTCATGGTGACAACAAGATCGAACTGCCGTTCCTGCAGGCGGGAAAGAGCTTCGGCACCCGAGGAGGCCCGGGTAACCGTGGGAGCGTATGTCAGGTTGAGAACCGCATACTCGGTCAGGAGCATCTCGGTCAGATGACCGTCCTGCTCCAGAATGAAAGAGTCATAGAGACTCGAAACGAGCAGGATATCCCGGATGCGATAGGGCATCAGTTTTTCAAAACCGATATTGCCCGATGCGGTTTTGATGGAATCCATAATCCTCCCCGCGCGTATCCTAGCTTCTGTCCCCTTTCCTGAAAAGGTCATTCCTCTGCGAGAAGGGGGATTTTCTCTTGAGCCTGCAGGGGAAGCCGATACACTGCCGGCGGGAGGTTGCCCTTGGCCAGGAAACGGATTCTACAGATCATCACCCAACTGGATGTCGGTGGAGCGGAAAACCAGCTCCTGCTTCTCTGCTCGCAGATGCAGAAAGAGAACTTTGACTTCCGGGTCATCACCCTGCGGGAGGCCGGGAAGCTCAAGCCGGCTTTTGAAGAGGCCGGGGTGCGTGTCCTGGAACTTCCCCGGGAAAAGGTGGGCGGCAGGCCCGGACAGTTGAAGCACATTGCTTCGGAAATCCGCTCATGGAAACCGGAGGTGGTTCAGACCTGGCTTCAGCAGGCCAATCATGTAGGAAGAAGCGCGGCCTTTCTCGCCGGACATCACCGGGTCGTGGCCACTTTTCGGGACCAGGGTTTTGCCTCCAATCCCAAGAACACCCTTCTGGATTTCCTGCAGGAACCATTCACTCCTCTCTATCTTCACAATTCCGCCTCGGGAAGAGAGTCCTACCTGAAGCGCGTGCCGATGAGCCGCCGGCAGAAGCACCGTCTGCTTCCCAATGGAGTCGACACGGATCGCTTTCGACCAGATCCTGCCGCAAGAGCCGAGGTCCGTAAACAGTACGGCATCCAGACCGAAGACCCTCTGGTTCTCATGGTTTCCCGCCTTCACCCGATCAAGAACCCGGCACTCTTTGTCGAGACCGCGAGGATCGTGCGAAGGAAACTGCCCCGCGCCCAGTTCCTGCTGGCCGGAGGAGGGCCTCTCCATGGAGAGCTTCAGGCTTCCCTCGAAAAGGAACCGGACTCAGGCATCCACCTTCTGGGAGAGTGCCGGGAAGTTCCCCGACTGCTGGCCGCGGCAGATCTGGCCATGCTGACCAGCCACAGCGAAGGCCTGAGCAACTCGATCCTGGAAGCTTTTAGCGCCTCTCTTCCTCTTGTGGCCACTCGTGTCGGAGGTAATCCCGAACTGGTCACACACGGGGAAAACGGCTACCTCATTCCCTCAGACCTACCCGAGGATCTGGCCTCAAGATTGCTTGCCCTTCTTCCCGACCGGGAACTCATGGCCTCGCTGGGGCGAAAGGGACGGCAGCGCGTCGAAGGGGAGTTCTCGGTGAAGGCCATGGTCAAACGGGCCGAACACTACTACCTCACCCTTGCTGAAAGTGGTAAGGCTCCTCCAGCCAGTGATCGAACAGGGGAACGATGAGCCAGAGTCTCCGGGTATTCTTCCGCAATGATGATGTCAATGAGCTCTGTCCAGAATTGAGGGAGCTTACGGAGCTTTGCATCTCCGAGAAGGTGCCCATTGCCCATGCCGTGGAACCTGCCAACGTGACCCGGGAGTGTGTAGACTGGCTTCTGGAGAAGAAGGCAAAGCACGGACGACTGGTCGAGATTATCCAGCACGGCTACGACCACACTTGGCACGGAAAGGGTGAGTACGGAGGAGATCGCCCCTATGAAACCGTCCAGGAGGAAATCCGAAGCGGCGCAAAATTGATGGATCGCTATTTCGGAGATCAATGGTTTCGCGCCATGGTCTTTCCCTTCGGCTACTACAATCGGGCCTCGATGAAGGCGGTCTCCGATCTCGGCTTTCTTCTCATGAGTTGCCACTGGAATCCCCGGCTCTCGCGGCGACTCTTCTACCAGGCAGGCAGGCTATTGAGACAGGGGTTGATCCGGGGGCGGCATGCCAGCCCGCACATGAACTTTTATCCCGGAACCCGGGTTCTGTCCGTCGATACTACCGTGAGCTACATCCGCCGCTACTTCGGAGGGCACACAGGAACCGAGAGCGAGTGGTTCGATCTCGACACCCTCATGGCTCGCCACGAAGCAGCAAGGGAGCACATCTCCACGATTGGCTGGATCACCCACCACCGCTATCACACAAAGCCGGAACACATCAAATTGATCGCCGACTCCATCGCAGAGATGAAACGAAGGGATCCGGAAATCCGGTTCCTCAACTATGAAGAGATCTACCGGGAAAGACAGGATGCCTGAACCTTTCGACATCCTCTGCTTCGGCGAAGACTGGTACAAGACCGGCGAATACAGCACCAAGCAAATCGTCCGACGAATGGCGGAAGGTCGCAAGCTTCTCTGGGTCAATCCTCTTCCTATGCCCATTCACATGGCTTCCGGGGCTGAAAGCGGCGCAGGCAAGGTTATCCTGCGCAAGGCCCTGCACAAGATCAAGACCCACCTGCGATGGCTGAGCCGCAGCCGGGAGGGTTTCTGGATTCACAGCCCCCTCTACCTTCCCCTATCGCAGAATCCCCGAGTTTATCGTTTTAACATCTTCCTGCTACGCTTGCAGGTAGCGCTGCTCTGCCGTCTACTGGGCTTAGTCAATCCCCTGGTCTGGGCCTCTTCGACCTACCATGTTCTCGATGTACTCGACCGCATCCCCCACTCCCGCTTCTGCTATCGTTTCTCCGACAAAAGCTCTGCCTTCCAGAAGCTACCCGAAAAGGGGCGAGCAGAAATCCGTACCTGGTATGAAGACTGCGATCGACGGGTGCTCGAAAGAGCGGACCGGGTCTTCTGCGCATCCAGATCCATCTACGAGGATCTGATCGAACGCTTTGGCGAGAAAGAGAATCTGCGATACCTTCCACACGGCGTGGACTTCGATCATTTCTCTGGGGAACGCCCTCTTCCCGACTCCCTGCGCAATCTCTCCCACCCGCTCATTGGCTACTACGGAGCCCTGACCTCCGCCCAGGATTTCGAACTACTTCGCCACATTCTGGAAAGCCACCCGGAGTGGACCCTGCTGATGTTCGGAAATGTCGTCGGGGATTTTTCCTCTCTGGAGAAATACCCGAACTTTCTCCTTCCGGGCCCGATTCCCTACGCCGACCTGCCCGACCATGCCCAGGTTTTCGATGTGGCTATCATGACCTGGAAACTCAATGAGTGGATCGAGAACAGTTTCCCCGTGAAAACTCAGGAGTATCTGGCTCTTGGCCTTCCGGTGGTTTCCGTGAGAATCCGGGAAATCGAAAGAGAGTTCTCCGAGGTGATCGCTATCGCTGACTCGAAGGAGGACTTCGTGGAACTCATCGAGAAGGAACTGAAGGAGGACAGTCCCAAGAAGCGCCAGACGCGAATAGACCGTGTGAGGAACAGGGACTGGAAAGAGGTTGCCGGGGGAATCCTGAAAGAACTGGAGGAAGTGTCATGAGTCGGCGACTGATCTATGTTCTCGACCGTTTCCCTGCAGAGACCCTGAACTTCATCTACAATGAGATCCAGGGACTGGAAGCGCGCGGCTTCGAGATCGACATCTACTCGCTTCTGCCTGAAATCAACTGCCCCGAAGAGGCCCGCGAGTTCGTCGGTCGCACCACGAATATCCGGCCCCTTTCCTTCGGCCGCCTGCTTTCTGCGAATCTCTTCTATCTTGTACGCAGGCCTTTGACCTACACCGCTCTTCTTTTCCGCGCCTTCTTCGACAACAATCATCCCCGAAAGGCGCTGAAGACCCTGTCCCACTTTGCCGTGGGGGTGGTCTTTGCAAGAACGATCCGGGGAAAGAAAGAACACATCCACGCGCACTTCGCCTTCAAGGCGACGCTGTCGGCCCTGATCGCTTCGCGCCTGAACGGGAACAGCTTCAGCTTTACGGCGCATGCCAAGGCGACCGTTCATCCGCCCGACCAGTACAGTATCCGCAGCAAGATTCGTGGTGCCCGATTTATCGTCAGCATCTCGCAGTACAACCGGCGGGAAATCGGCAAGCTCTGTCCCGACTTCGATCTCAATCGTGTCCACATCGTTCACTGCGGTATTCACCAGGAACAGTTTCCCTTCCGGGAAAAGCAGGCGACACACCCTCCCCGAATTCTCTGCGTGGGGACAGTCTCCGAAAGAAAGAACCAGGAGATTCTCGTTCGGGCCTGTGGAATCCTGCATGAACGCAAGATCCCCTTCGAACTTGATCTGGTCGGTGCCGATCTTGATGGATACACCTCCCGCATCCGCACGCAGTCAGAGAGGCTGGGCATTGCCGACCGGGTACACCTTCATGGCATCGTTGATCATGGTGAAATCGCAGGCTTTCAGGCCCGCAGCACTGTCGTCGCTCTTCCCAGCCTGATGGAAGGAATTCCCGTCTCCCTGATGGAGTCCATGGCCTCGGGGACGCCGGTCCTCTCTACAAGAATCACGGGCGTGCCGGAACTGATCGAGGACGGAGTCAGTGGCTTTCTCGCCTCCCCGCAGGATCCTGTGGAGTTTGCGGACAAGCTCGAAAGGCTGCTTCAGGATGACGACCTGCGCAGGGGTTTTGCAGAAGCCGCCAGGAAGAAGGTCGAGGCAGAGTTCGACCTGAAGCACAACATCGCAGAGATGGCTGCCGTCTTCGAATCAGAACTCCGCGATCAGGACTCCTCGAGCGCGTAGCCGATTCTCGGGAAGGAAGCCACCGTGGAGGATGCGATGTTCTTCAGGTGCGCGCTGACCCGTTTCAGATACCTCAGGAGAAGAACCATCGCAAGGTCGTCCTTGGAGACGGAGGCATCGTCCTTGGCTCCGCCAACGATGGCATCCAAAGCGCCGTCAGAAGCCAGGGAAACCTCGTAGCTGAGATCCATGCATTGTTTGGCCGCGGCCGCGTCCTGATCGACCAGGGCCTTTCTGGCCAACTCGAAGATCTCCCGACCGCGCGCGGACTGCTCCTGAAGCAATCCTCCCAATTCCCCCTCCGAGACACTGCCGGGGAACAGGGTCACCAGTTCGCCGATGTTCTTCGTGTAGTCGCCGATGCGCTCCAGGTCGATGACAATGCTCACCAGCACCAGGCCACTCATCAGGTTCTGCCCGCGGGAAACTGCAAGGTGTTCAAAGACCTTCTTGCGGATCTCCTGCTGTTTGTCGTTCAGGACAAGATCCATTTCGCGCAATTCATCGAGAACCTTCTCCCCGTCCCCCTTTTCAAGGCCGTCGAGGACCATGGAGAACATCCTGCGGTCCAGTTCCAGCATGGAAGCAGCCTGATCGTAGGCTTCCGACAAGAGACTTTCCTGATTGCTGAGCAGGCTCCAAATTTCTTTCCACATGATTTCTCCAATCTTCCTCAACGAAGAACAAGAAGCAGAAGGAAGGGAAGTAAGTAAAGCGCAATGTAGGAGAGAATCACCAGCACGGTGTTTCTCCGGGAACGGGAACAGACGATGGCAAGTCGTCGCGCAAGGCGGATGGGAACACTCCGGAAAGGATACCAGATCAGAATGCCGGAGATATTGAACAGGGTATGAACAAGGGCGGCCGTCAGGGCTGCGCGAGAAGCGACCGGATCACTTCCGGTCGCAGCAAATACCAGGGCCGCCATGAGAGCCGTGATGGTGGTTCCCACATTGGAACCGAGCGTATAGGGGAAGATCTGCCGGATGCTCAAAATCCCCGCGCCGACCAGAGGAACCACCAGGCTCGTGGTCACGGAACTGGACTGAACCAGCAGTGTGAAGAGCAGGCCCATGGCCATGCTGGTCAGGGCATTGCGGAAGAGAACGCTGTCGATCATGTGAGCAAGTCGCTGTTCCATCATCGCACGCATGAAACGGGTGAGCAGGGTCAGGGAAATCAGAAGCAGGACCAGGGAAGCAAGGAGCCTCAAGCCCTCATGGGGGATCCAGGTCTTTGCCAGATGGAGGGCGGGATCCACAATGTGCTTGATCCCGTCGAACTTGCCCACATCCAGACCCGCAAGACGACCCGAGAGAAAGAGAGCCCCCTTCTCCAGAAAGTGAGTCATCTGCTCCAGGGGAAAGAGCACCAGAACAGCCAGCATGTTGAAGATGTCGTGAACCGTTCCCGCTCCGAAGGCCCGGCGGAATTCAGCCCTGTGGTGAATATGTCCCAGGGAGACGATGGTATTGGTCACCGTGGTTCCGATGTTCGCACCCATGATGATGGGAATGGCAATTCTCAGGGGGAAGGCTCCTCCGGCAACCAGACCCACAACCATGCTGGTCACCGTGGAGGAACTCTGCACCAGGCTGGTCGTAAAGATCCCGAGGAAAAGACCCAGAAGCGCAGAACTCGCCCCCTGGTTCAGAAACTCCTTCGCCAGCACCTTGCCCAGACCCTTGGCACTGGAGCCCATGAGCTTGATGGCGACAAAGAAGAGGTAGAGGATGGAAAGGAGAATGAGGACCCGAAAGAGGGTCATCAGAATTTCACGCATCAGCCCCATTGCGGAACCCGATGCAGGTTCGCCTGGGGCAGGTCGAAGGAAGTTCACAAAAAACCCCGTTGGAAAGGTTTGGTGTTCTTCGGATGTGTGGATATCGCGATCTAGATACTAGACGAATGAGTGCCTGTAAAGGGCAAAGTAATAAAAAGGCAAAATAACCGGATATTCGCCTAGGCGCCGGCCAGCCCCTCCATCAGAAAGCCCAGAACCAGGCCGAAAGCCGCGAGGAAGGCGGCCTGTTTCAGAATCAGGGTCCTCATGACTTGATCTCCTTTGCCCTCAGAGCATTGTAGACGGTGAAGGATGCCAGTACGAAGGCCACGCCGATGATCGACATGATGGCCGGATCCATCGTGATCCAAGGTTCGGTGAAGACATTCCATTTCGCAAGAATCTCAACGTTGTTCCAGAGAATGATCACCGTCGGAATCGCGTAGCGGATGGCATAACCCATGTCCCGGATGCGGACCAGTTTCACCAGGAGGTAGCCGGTCGCCGCGAAACTCCCCAGAAAGATCGAGTAGGTAAAGAGGCTTTTCACTCCAAAGAGCGTTTCATCATAGGCGATCAGAAGCAGCACATAGAAGAACCAGAGAAGCGTGATCATCTCGAAAGCAGTCCGGGGACCGTAGTTGCTGACCTTGCCTTCCACGGCCTTCCCGCGCATGAGACCGAGCTTCTGCCGTAACCAGACAAAGAAATTGCAGCGAACACTTTCCTGGAAGAGAAGGTAGATGGAAACCAGAACGATAAAGCTCCAAGTGTGCTTCATGATGCGATACTCGCCAAGAGTCCCGTTCTCCACAGGAATCCCAAGAGCTTCGGCACCAAACTTCAGGCCATACTCCACCGCTCCGGTCCAGAGGAAGATCCCCGCAAGAGCACCAAGAAGGCTCTGCGTGGTGCTGCTCTTCAGGTAACGAGTCCAGATCAGGAGCGCCAGGCCCAGAAGAGCCATGAAGACCGCGCCGGCGATCATTCCCGACCGACCCGTGGCATTCAAGCCGATCATCATGGCATGCCCGAGAGGCATGGTCAGAAAAATGAAGATAAAGGCTTTCAAACCGATCATGTTCCCACTCCTAGAAGGCTGCCAATCTGGAAAATCAGGAAAGACAGGATCCAGGCCGTTGCGGTCAAGCCCCCCCATTGCAGGAGCGCCCAGCGCCATCGCCCGGATTCCTTTCTGGTAATTGCGAGAGTCGCCACGCAGGGAGAGGCAAGAAGTGCAAAGACCAGAATCGAAAGCCCCTGTAGAGGGCTGTAGTGTCGGGCAAGCAGCTTGCGAAGGTCTTCTTCCTCCTCGCCCATGGAATAGACGATGCCCATCTGGGCAACGAAGACCTCCTTGGCGGCAAAGGCACCGAGAAAGGCCGTGTTCACCTTCCAATCGAAACCGAGAGCTGAAGTGAGAGGTTCCAGAGAATGTCCGATTCGCCCGGACAGGGAATAGGCCAACTCCGCAGCCTCCCGGCTTTCAAAACCATCAATCACAGCATCATGAGGGAGTTTCGGGAAACTCCCCAGAACCCAAAGGAGAACCGAAATTGCGAGAATGATGGTTCCCGCTTTCTTCAAATACATAAGCGAGCGCTGCCACATGTGGAGGCTGATATTCCGAAGCCCGGGTCGGCGATAGGGAGGAAGTTCCATGACAAAGGGAGCTTCCCTGCCTCCGAAGATGGTCTTGCGAAGAATGAGTGCCATCAAAAGGCCGAGCAGGATCCCCAGAATGTAGAGCCCCCAGAGAACAGGCGCCTGCCAGGAGCGGGGAAAAAAGGCCGGAATGAGAAGCAGAAAGATCGGAAGCCGGGCGCCGCAGGAGATAAAGGGCAGGATCATCATGGTGATCAGACGATCCCGTCGGCTTTCCAGGGTTCGTGTCGCCATGATAGCCGGCACCGTGCATCCGAAGCCGATCAGCATGGGAATGAAACTCTTGCCATGAAGCCCGAAGCGGTGCATGAGCCGGTCCATAAGAAAGGCCGCCCGGCTCATGTAGCCCGTGTCCTCGAGCAGGCTGATTCCCAGGAAGAGAAGGATGATGTTGGGGAGGAAAACCAGAACTCCTCCGACACCCCCGATGATTCCCTCCAGCAGGAGACTTCTCAGGACTGGCCATTGGTCGGAAGGCCAGAATCCGGCAATCGACGAAGCAAGCCAGGCAAAGAGACTCTCGATCAGCCCCATCAGGGGATCGCCCAGGCGGAAGGTGAGCCAGAAAAGCGCGAACATCATGGCAAGGAATATGGGGAGACCCAGAAAGCGGTGGGTCAGCACCGAATCCAGTCGCTCGCTTTCCGTGATCCTGTCTTCGCGGGGTCGACGCAGGAGAATCTCCCGGGCCAGACCGGCTGCGAAGCCGTGCCGTCGATCCGCAATGACCAGTTCCGCGGACTCGCGGAGAGAGGTCAGAATCCTGTCCCGAGCTTCGCGGACCCTGTTCATCAGCCAGTCCGGACGGGGATGGTCTTCCCTGACTCCTTCGCCGATCTGGCGGTCCTCCTCCAGAAGCTTGATGGCCACATAGCGAGCCGGCAGGGGCAGTTCCCGGATCTCGGCAAGATCCTCAAGAAGAGTCTCGATCTCCTTTTCTACGACAGGTCCGTAGTTCACCTGCCGCAATTCCGGGGAACGAAAGTCATTCTTTCGGATCTGGCGAAGCAGATCCTCCACTCCCCGACCCCGATGCCCCTGGGTTTCCACTACGGGAGCGCCCGTCAATTCTTCCAGCGATTTCCGGTCGATGATGGCCCCGAGAGCGTTGGCCTCGTCGATCATATTGAGAGCAAGAACAAGGTTCATCTCGAGTTCCATGAGCTGGACACTGAGATAGAGATTGCGCTCCAGACTGGATGCATCGAGAACATTGACGACCAGATCCGGCCGCTCATTGATCAGGTAGCTTCGGGCGACGCGCTCTTCCTCGCTGAGAGAGGTCAGGCTGTAGGTTCCCGGCAGGTCCACAAAGAGAAGGGTGCCCTCGGCATCCCGCCGCCGTCCCCACTTCTTCTCCACGGTAACTCCGGGATAATTGCCGACATGCTGGCGACCCCCGGTGAGGTGATTGAAAAGAGAGGTCTTCCCGGAGTTCGGGTTCCCGGCAATCGCGACCCTCAGGTCCCGGACGGTGCTTTCGCTGCTCATCTAGATCAACTCCACCGCGATTGTGGAAGCTTCGATCTTGCGAAGGGACAGGTGAAAGCCCTTGAGCTTGATCTCGATGGGATCCCCCAAGGGAGCCACCTTGTGCATTTCCAGTTCTACGCCCGGAAGAAGGCCCATGTCAATCAGCCGCTGGCGGATGCGGGTCTGGGCGCGCACACTGATGATCCTTCCCCGTTCGCCCGGTTTCAGTTCGGAAAGGGCAATCCTCCGCGCCCGACCGCTGAACAGACGAACCGCAGAATCGGGAAAGTCGGGGCTGCAGTTCTTGTCCCGGCAGGCCATATTTTCGGTGGCTTCACCATTTGAATTCGCCTCTCCCACCTTGTAGCAGTCATTGAATCTCTGAACCAGATCTTCCCCGGTTCGGGGACAGGCTTTCAGAAACTCGACGAAAGTGGCCAGACGGTCGAGGGTTTCCAGACTGATGATGTGTTCGATGGCGCAGGCATCCCGCTCGGCGATCCCGTCACTGACGCCGAGTACATCGCGAAGAAAGCGATGGATAAACTCGTGGCGCTGCAACACCCGGTGAGCAATCTCGTAGCCATCGGGAGTCAGGCTGATGGCATCCCGGGCCCGGTAGTCGACCAGACCCTCCCGGGAAAGTCGCTTGAGCGCCCCCGTGACGCTAGCCATGCGAACGCCCTTTCGCTCGGCAATGTCCTTGGCTCTCGCCTCTCCCTTGTCCTGGGTGAGTTGAAGAACAATTTCCAGATAGTCTTCCAGACTTTCACTTAGGTTGCTGATCTGGGCCATAGCCCTCCTCTTAGGCTTGCCTAAATGTAACTTAGTCAAGCCTAAGAAGCAAGGCAAAAAAAACAGGGAGCCCCGAAAGGCTCCCTGCGAGGGTGACTAGGGCGCCGCAATCTGACCCCAGTCGAAGGCCAGAGTCATGGGAGAACCCGGGCCTGTGGAAATGAAACTCGTGATCTTCATCTTGTAGTAGCCTGAGCCACACTGGATGACATAGACCTTGTCATTCACGGAGAACTCGTGGGTCTGGGGATTGTAGGTGTACCATCCCCCCGCCTGATTGAAGGCATAACCGTCGCCATCGTAGGGGTTGCCCGGATCGGGATCATCCTGATCACAGATGTAATCGCCCATGCAGGCATCGCTCATGGTTTCGAAGTTCTCGCCGGGAAGTCCGAGAATGGCAAGCGAGCCTGTCCCGCTCACTCCACCATTGACGATGATCTCGTAGTTCAGGAAGCCGAGACACCAGGTATCGGAGTCGCCCGGATTGCCCGGAAGCACGCCTTCCCCCGAGGTAAAGTCAAAATAGACGAAGTCCGTGCTGCTCCCGTCCGTGGTCAGCACACCCGTGCTGAAGGTTCCGTCCCCATTGTCCGTGGTGGTGATTTCATCCGTTCCCGTGTCATTCTCTTCGTCTGTGGGGCCCAGCCCAGCACATCCGGCCATCAAAACGAGAAGGGCGATCGAGAGGATTGAGAGGGTCTTTTTCATGTATTCTCCTTGTTTGTGAGAAGCCTGTCAGGGCTTGGAATTGTGGGACCACTGAAGCCCCAGAGACAGCCGACGAGGGGGAATCCTCAAGTAATCGTGGTCGCCGGCATCCAGAAGGTTGTGCAGGCCGACAGAGAGATTCAGGGGGCCCTGCAAGGGCTGCCGGAGCCGAAGGTCCAGCAGAATGTATGGGGGAACCGTGTCTGAGCTGACTCCGCTGTAGCTTTGATGGAAGACCCTTTCCCCCACCCAGCTTCCTCGCAGAATGAGTTTGCTCTTCCAATGGAATAGTCGGGTATCCAGGTTCAGGCTGGCCCGGTGCTTCGGTTTTCCTTCCAGCACCTCACCCGTCGTCACATCTTCAGGAACCAGATAGCTGTAACTGAGCTCCGCGTTCAGCGGACCCCAATCCCGAACCCTCAGGCTGGCTTCAAGGCCCTGAACCAAAGCCTCTTCGACATTGACATAAACCCCGAGATTGTAACCACCGGGGCTGGTCTCATCGGTGATGATTCCCTGAATCAGATTCTCAAAGTCGTGGCGAAAGCAGGACAGACTTGCCCAAAGCTTGCGACTTCCCTGCCACTCCAGAGCAAGGCTTGCGCTTCGGGATACTTCGGGCAGAAGATCCGGATTGCCGATAATCTCATAGCCCACGGCCGGATGCACAAAGTGAACATAGAGTTCCTTGAAGTCGGGAGCCCGGTAGCCGTTTCCCAGACTGGCCCGAAGAACCAGACTCCCCTTCATGTCGTATCGCAGAGCCAGTTTCGGAGTGAAGTGAAAACCGAACTGGGAATCCCGGTCAAAGCGGAAGCTGGGAAGAACCCTTAGCTTCCCGGAGAGTCCCGGCATCCATTCATCCTGCAGGAACCAGGAGGTGCGGTTTCGATCGCTGTGTCCCTCCTGAAGCCTCTCTGTCTCCAGATCCTCGTGCAGGAATTCCAGACCGCTGGAAAGCTGATGCCCCCCGGGAAGCGCACGATCCGCCTGCAGGGAAAACTGCAGAAGCTGTTCCCAGGTTTCATGGAAGGTGTCGTAGACGCTTCCCTCCCGCTGATCCTGCAGGTACTCATCCCGGTAGAAGGAGAGTCCCAGAATCCCTTTCAGGCGACCTGTCTCCCCGATCATGAAGCGGGGGCCCACAGAGGCGTTGAAGGTCTCGATGAGATTGCTTCGGTCAAAGATCAGGGGGAAACTCTCCGTCCCTCCATCCACGCCTTCCTGCATCTTTCGGGTATAGGCCGTTCGGCCTTCCAGAAGTGAAAACTCGCCAAGAGACAGTTCCGAGTGGGAAGACAGGCTCAGTTCGCGAAAGGCATCGACACTGGTTTCCGGATCCTCCGGTAGCCAGTCATGGCCGGACGCAGTCCGGAAACCCCCGGAGAGGCGACTCTTCCAGATCTCGCCTCTTTTTCCGAGGCTTGCCCCCAGATCCACCTGGGAACTGCTGAAGTAGCTGCCGCTGAGATCCAGTTCCACGGGCGAGTGACTGTCTCGCGTGATCAGGTTCAAAACGCCACCAATGGCCTCGGAGCCATAAAGGGAAGACTGGTTCCCCTTGACGATCTCGATGCGCTCAATGCTGCTAAGGGGAATGCGGGAAAGATCAAGAACCCCGTTCTTCCTTCCTCCGATCCTCTCCCCGTCGATCAGCA
Organism: Candidatus Krumholzibacteriia bacterium; assembly: GCA_030748535.1. NCBI lineage: Bacteria > Candidatus Krumholzibacteriota > Candidatus Krumholzibacteriia > Candidatus Krumholzibacteriia bacterium. The sequence continues at coordinate 9,316 of JASMLU010000008.1, read as the reverse complement.
CCAGGACATACTCGGAGCCCAGTCCCTGAAGTTCGACCCCGTTTCCGAAGATGGAATGCGATATGGAAACTCCGGCCTTGGTTTCCAGAAACTCTGCAACATTGCCGGCCCCGCTCTCCTCGATCTCTTCCCGCTGAATGAGTTCCGTGGCCACCGGGGTTTCCAGAAGAGGTCTCTCCGTGCGGGTTGCCGTGACCACGATGGGATCCACCTGATAGTGGGCGTTGGCGTCCCGATTCCTGCCCTCCGTCTCCAGGGCGAGGGCAGGCATGGCGAAAACCAGGGCAGGCAGAATCCAGCGAACAGACATTCCCTCTCCTTTTCGAATCCTGAAGAAATCTAGGGTGAACAGCGTTCGCTTTTGTCACCGGAGAGTCACCATTCGTGGGTTTTTTGGATCTCGCCATCTGTTCCTGATGCGGCGAATCTGCTATACTCAAGTCACGCAGTTGGGTCAGCCCCTCGCGGCTTGATGAAAGCCCCCGGAAATCCGGGGGCTTCCTTTCTATGAGAAATCCCCCTCCGCGCTGAGGGGGATTTCCGGGGGTCTGTTTGGAGCAGGAGCTCCGGTGGGAAGGGCCGCGACCCGGGGCGAAGAGGAAGCCCCTTTCAGCCAAGACTCACCCGGGGCATTGCATCCTTCATGCCGGAAACTGGCAAGCCCAAGTCCTTGCCAGTCAAAGACTTGGGCATCAACCCTTCGCCGGAGTGAGTCTTGAATCTCCCGATTCGGGAGACACCTACGATTTCGGGGGAGAACTCTCGCGCACTCGCTGGAAGTAAAGACGCAGGCTGAGAGAAATACTGGCCAGCTTGGTCAGGGCCGAGTCCCCGCGACTGGTCAGAACGACGGGAATCCCTCCTCCCACGATACAACCGGCAGCATCATGTCCGCTGGTGGTGAGGGTCTTGTAGACCGCATTGGCCGAGTCGATTCCGGGCATGATGAGAATGTCCGCATTGCCCTGGATCTGCCCCGGATACTGTTTCTCCTCCGCGATCTCCCGCTCGGTGGCCACATCAAAACTGAGGGGACCTTCCACCATGCAATCGCGACGATCCTCGTAGAGATTGGCGATTTGCTGTGCCTCCACCGAGCTTTCAATTCGGGGATTCACCTTCTCCACGGCACTGAGAAGAGCGGCCCGGGGAAGGGGCAGGTTCAGGCTTCTTGCAACAAAGAGAGCGTTCTCCAGGATCCGGCGCTTCTCCTCGGAATCAGGATCAATATTGATCCCGGCATCGGAAAGCAGGATCAGTTTCCCCAACTCCCGTCGCTCGAAGACGGCCACATGGCTGTAGAGCGCATTCTCGGGAAGTCGGTCACGCTCCTTCAGCCAGCGAAAAGTGGGCGCCAGAATCTCCTCGGTCTTCACCGAGCCCTTCATCAGGACATGACAGGCTTCCTCTTCATAAAGCTCCAGGCATTGCGCCACCGGATCCTCCGACGCAATGAAACGGAAATCTTCGCTATCGAGATCCATCCCGAGACGCGATGCAATTCTCCGCGTCCGCTTCTCCTCGCCGACAAGAAGAAAGCGCGCAATCTTGACCTCTCCCACAGCGGTGGCCATCCGGGCCGCCGCCAGGGCATCCTCATTGTCCGCGCCGGCGATGGCGATGGTGGGACGAAAGACCTCCTGCACCCGTTGCCGGGTTGCCTGGATGATCTCCTCCAGGTTGTGGAGAGGACTCCCCTTCTTCCGGCGGAGGACGGGGCGGGCAAAGACCGGGCGATCAATCAGTCGATTCTCGCGGGCTCTCAATCTGGACAGGGAGTCCCGCTCCTTGCGGTAATCACCAAGCGAGGCCGGATCAAGGAGTGCCAGAGCCATGCCGGAAGCAAGGCTCTCCTGTTCCAGACTGCCGGGAACCCGAACCAGGGGAAGCAGCCCTCCCAACTTGCCCTCGATTCGAAGGCAGAAGTCCTCATTGCGGGAAAGGCCACCGGTGAGGCAGGCAAAGTCCGGGCGATCCGGCCCCGTGCAGAGGGAGAGAATTCCCTCGGCGATCTTTTCGGCGAAGAAATCGAGAACCAGTTCGATCTTCTCGGACTGCTCCTCGCTTGCGCCCTCCTTTTGAAACTCAAGCAGGGTGCGGAAGTCATTGGTTCCGGCAAGAGAGAGCAGTCCACCCTCGCGGATTGTCCATCGCGAGAGATCCTCGATGCTTATCTCATGATCCCGAAGACGAAGGAGCACCTCGTGCTGGGGCAAGGATCCCGAACGGTTTGCAGAGGGAAGCCCGCTGAAGGCATTGATCACCTTGACCGCGCGACCTCCGCTGTGCCGGATCAGGGAAAAGCCGCCGCCGAGATGCACGCTCACCATGTCGCAATCCTCTGGATCGAGACCCTGCTCGGCTGCGCAGAGGCGCAGAACACTCTTGTGACTCAGATAGTGAGCACTCGTCCCGTCGGTCTTGAATTCCCGAATCCCGGTGAGCCTCGCTCCCAGTTCCACTTCGTCGACCACCACCGGGTCGGTAATCGTGACCGGAAGATCGCAATCCCCCCGCAGGCCCATCGCGATTTTCACTCCCATGTTCGCCGCATGACGGATCTCCGGATCCTTCAGATCCTCCAGCATTTCCTCGCCCACCCTGTAGGTTCCCGCCTTCACCGGACGAACGAACCCGCCACGAGCGGCAATGCCCATGAGGTCTTCGAGCCGGATGCCGCGCTCCTCCATCCAGAGACGGATCATTCTCTCGCGGCTCTCTGAGGAATCTTCCTCGTCCGGATGAATGTGAACTTCGAAGTTCTCACGGATCTCGAGGCCTTCGAAGAGCGTCACCTTAGTGGATGTGCTTCCCGGGTTGATTACGAGAATCTTCGGTGAAGTGCTTTCCAGTTCCCGGCACAATTTTCCACCGAGAAGCCGGCGGAAGATTTCAGAGGGGGACAGGGACTTGGGGTCGATGGTTTTCATGCTCCCAAGGAAGTTCCTCTCGTGGAATGTGGCAAGCAGAAAAAAGGGAAGGGCCCGAAGGCCCTTCCCCGCTGATGGAGAGAATCAAAAGCTGCTATTTCAGCATCAGCATTTTCCGACTCAGGGTCTTAACGCCGGTTTCCAGACGATAGAAGTAGACGCCCGAGGAAACCGGGTTCCCGCGATCATCGCTTCCGTCCCAGACCACATGATGATTCCCCTCGCCCTGCATTCCCCGAAGCAGCGTGCGAACGCGCTCACCGGAGGGAGTGTAGACCGCAAGCTCCACTTCGCCCCCAGAAGGCAGGGAGAAGGAGATGGCCGTCGTCGGGTTGAAGGGGTTCGGGAAGTTCTGCCCAAGGGCCACACGGGCAGGAGTGCTGCCTGCGTCCGTCAGGTCGGAGTAGACCGTAAGCGTGACAGGAATCAGCAGATCGTCTTCTGCATTGCTGCTGAGGAACAGTTCGGCTTCGTAGACACCATCGGGGCGATCCTCGGCCGAGAAAAGCAGTTCCACGGACTGTGAGCTTCCCTGGGGAATGCTGCCGGAAGTCACTGGTACTACAACCCAGGACATGTCATTGGTGATGGTGAAGTCCGCATCACTTGTGTCACTGACCTCGCTGTCGAGAATGTCGCGAACGCGCACCCTGCAGTGTGCGCTCACATCGCCTTCTGCAGTCCAGGTATAAAGACCGCTGGGGAAGGCAGACTCCAGAAGGACTTCCCAGCTCAGCCCGCTGTTGCGGGAAAGCTCGATCGCCACCATGCCGACGCCACCGGCCGCGCTGTATTCGATGGCCACATCGGAACCGAGAGCGAAGACCTCGCCACCATTGGGAGCGAGAACGTTCACGGCCGGCCCGAGCATGTGGAAAGTCACGGTTCCATCGACACTGTGAGGATTGTCTCCCCAGTCATCACCGGTCTGAGTCCAGTCGGCCACAAGGTCGCCCGTACCCGTGAAAGTCACATTGACCGTTGCTGTGCCGGTTTCCCCGGGATAGATCTGGCCCCAACCACCGTCAGGGTCCGTCCATTCGACGGCAGCGCCATCGCCGGAAGCTCCGTTGTAGCTCAGCGAGCCGCCGCTTCCGCCAGTCATGTCCGTAGCGGAATTCACGACGATGCCCGCCGGGAAGTCCAGGGCCACGGCGATCGTCCACTCGTTATCGCTGCTGTTATTAGTTGCGGAAACCGTGATATCCACTGATGTGCCGGGCAGGTAGTCGGAGGGATCCACGCTCAGGGTGGATCCGCTCATGCTGCGACCGGAGCCCCGGGACAGAGGGAAGTTGGGGTCATTAATCTCAATACTCCAGTTCAGAACGGATCCGGCCTCGCCATTGTTGCTGATGTGCAGCCACTCGCTGGTCGTATCGCCCGATAGCAGTGTGACATCCAGTTCTCCAGGCGTTACATCGCAGGTCGGAATCAGAACCGGCCCCGTGGGCAGATTCTCGACCACCGTGAAGCGGTTGAAGGAGGAGACCGTCAGAATGACATCGTCGCCATTGTCGGGGATGACTCCATCCAGAGGAACCGTGGCCGTGCCGGAGGCATCGGCAAAGGCAGAGCCGATGAGATTGCCATTGTAACTGATCGCAGCGAGAGCCCCGGCTTCTGCTTCCACCTGGAAGGAATCGGCCATGGGGTCAAGAGCATCTGCATGGCTGATGGAAAGAGCCGAAGGAGTGTCCGTGCGAACCCGGAGCGCGGGATCGCCGAAGATCGTCCAGTTCTTGAACTCGGTCTGACCATTCGAACCGTACTCGTCCATCATCTGGCAGGAACCATTGAAGCAAAGACCGCCATAGGTCCGCTTCTCTCCGGCAACGAGCAGGTCCACGATTTCGTCCTGCCCGCACATGGGAGTCGCCCACTGCTGGTTGACTGTCGAAGCGTACATGGCGACAGCACCGCTGGCCTCACCATTGTGCGTGGCGCGAAGCCAGGCTTCCGCGAAACAGGTCGTGTTCATGAACTCGCCGTTCACGCAGGCAACGCTGACGATATAGGGCAGCATGTTGTCATTGCTCAGGGAGTTGACATTGCTGTTGGAGAAACCGGTCGTGCTCCAGGCCGTCGTGCTTCCATGGCCCGTGTAATTCATAAAGCTGCGCCCTGCGTTCACGGCGGAAGTTACCTGGGAGGAACTTGCCCCCGGATCGTAGATCTGATCCACTTCCGTATAGGTGAATCCGAGAAGGTCGGCACGAATGTTGTCCTGATGCTGCCAGTCGGCCTCTCCGTCATCACCGATACCGGAGCCCTCTGAAGAGCCGATCCCCGTTGCCTTGTGATACCAGTCGCCACCGGCCTGGGCATCTCTTTCGTACTCGATGGTCTTCTGCACCTGAACCGTTACCTGATTCGCATTCTCCGCAGAAATTCGACCGACGAAGATCTCGGGGTAGCTGTCGCCACCGGCCAGAAGGCTGAGGCTCGGATCCGCTGCCCCGCCATCATTGACCAGGTAAGGAACCTGCGCGCCATCGCCCACCAGGAGAACAAAGGCCAGATTGTGGGAAGGGTTGTCATAGTAGGACTGGACATAACTCATGAGCGCAGAGCCGGAAGAACCGGCCATGGAAACAGGGACCATCTCCGTAGAAATCCCCATCTGGTTTCTCCAGTCCACGAGAGGCTGGATCTGCGGGGCAAAGGCATCATAGTAAATCACCAGCATGTCGCCCTCTTCGCCCACGGAAGTATAGCGATCGCCACTGCCATCGTAGTTCATGAAGTGATGGCGATAGAGCTTTTCGAACTCCTCCACTCGTGCGGGAGGGCGGGATTCCAGAACATTGGTCCGGCCCGGCCCACTCGCCTCCACGGCCACCGTCACGGAGTGGTAGACACGCAGGGTGTGGGTGGAGGGATTGTAGAGGAAAGGATTGATCTCAACGACCTGCCCGCGAACATCTCTCAGGATGTAGGGAGTGTCCAGGAGAGCCACCCCTGAAGGGAACCACTGGTCTCCGCTGTAGAAGTCGTCGAAATTGTAGGGAACCATCGCGGGGTCGATGTTCCGGGTCAGCGCACCCTTGGAAGGCACAATGTCCACATTCTCAAAGTCCACAAAGTCGCTCTCGATAACCCGGATCTTCATTTCCGCATCATCGGGAATTGCGATGGACTCGCGAAGGGTCGGAAGTGCCGGAAGTCCCGCCTCCTGATGAAGCGCACGAGTGCCGAGATTCAGGCTCGTGTACTCCACACCGGAGATCATCACGGACTCCATGTCAAAGTGATGCACATTGTACTGGAGGATCGAACTGGATCCGGAAGATTCCAGAACCTCGATGCTATAGGCATCCTTCGAGGAATCCAGTGAAACGGTAGCGGCCAGGGCCGGAAGGCTTATGGCAATGAGGAGAATAGAGATCAACGCTTTCCTGAGCATGTGGTCCCCCAGAGAGGTGATATTTCCTATGAATTGGATACGCCCAAGCACCCAATTTGCCGGTTGGCAATCTCTATTATACCAGTTTGAGGTAGGGGAAGACAATGGGAAAGGAAATCCATGCCTTCAAACCCCGGGGAAGAGACAGGGGCGCGCACCTTTGCGGGAAAGAAACAGGAACTCTGGGAAACTACTTGAGAAGGAGCATCTTCCGGCTTCTGCTTTCATTTCCGAAGGAAAGCCGGCTGAAATAGATCCCACTTGGAAGCTCCTGTCCGAAGTGATCACGACCGTCCCATTCAAGGGAGTGAAATCCCGACGCAAGAACCCCCTCGTGGAGTGTGCGAAGGACACGGCCGGATACATCGTGTATCTGCAGGAGCGCCGGACCCGAAGTCGGCAGATGAAAGTCCAGCCGGGTTTTCGGGTTGAAGGGATTCGGGAAATTGCCAAAGTGCTGAAGTTCTGGTGTTTCGAACTCCACTCCCGTCCCCCCCTCAAGAACATGAAGGATCAGGGGAACCGTGATGTCCGGGCCGGGAGCATTGTGTTCGATGACAATGTTCACCCGGTAGTCTCCCTGCGCCAGACCGCTGGCATCCAGATTGACCGGAATGTTCGCAGTCTCCCCTGCGCCCAGTCCCCCCTCACTCACTTCCAGTTCGATCCAGTCCAGAGGCTGGAAGATCAGGAAAGGAGCATTGCTCTCTCCGCTCACGCTGCCATCGCTGCTGCTGATTTTCGCCAGGCAGTCTGCAGAAGGAGACCCCTCCACCAGCCAGGGCCAGGTGCCGATGTTCTCCGTGGACTGTGCAAGAATCTCCCAAGTCTCTCCGTTGTCCCTGCTGAGTTCGATCTTCACGAAGGGAATGTCCCCGCTCCAGGCCCAGCGGAACTCCTCCAGGCTTCCGATGGCCCAGAGTTCCTCTCCCGAAGGGCTGAGTACCGTAATCCCGGGCCCCGACGGTCCTTCCAGGATCATGTTGCCGAAGATCTCATGAGGCTCGTCTCCGTAGATGTCTCCCCGGATGCTGAAGGGAATGGACAGGTCACCGGAGATTCCCAGGAAACTCAGGGTGATCTGGCAGGTGGCGGACTCACCGCCGTAGATGTTCCCCCAACCGCCGTTTTCATCATCCCAGGACAGCAGGGCTCCGGGCCCGGTGGCATGATTACTGGCCAGTTCTCCCCCGCTTCCCCCGACAAAGTCCGAGGAACTTTCCACAACCACGCCGGATGAAAAATCGAGAGTCACCTGACTGAGCCACTCATAGTCGGAACTGTTGTTGTAGACCGTGAGCGTGTAGGTCTGCGTCTGGTGCGGCTCGTAGTTCGAAGGATCCGGAGTCAGGGTGGAACCTTCCACACTCCGCTCCAGGGGAAGAAGAGGATCCAGAAGAGAGAGAGAATACAGCAAAGTGCTTCCCTCTTCGCCGGTATTGCTGATGCTGAGAAGATGGCTGTCCGTCTCGCCGGTATAAAGAACCAGGTCCATGGAATCGGGACTGACACTGATCTCCGGAAGATCCACATCGCCCAGCAGAATCTCCGCGGAATAGGGCACACGGTTCTGGGCCATGACCAGAAGCGAAAGGCTTCCTCCGAGAGGATCCAGGTTCCAGAGCTCAATCTCACTCGTGCCGCTCGCATCCACCGTCCCGGCTCCTGCGAGAACGCCACCCTGACTCAGCCCCACATAGCTTCCCGGCGCTGCACTGAGTTCCACACTTGCCATGTCCGAAGAAATCACTGCGGGATGATCCACCGGGTTGACTTGCGGCAAGCCGATCCAGGTGGAAATGCTCGGGTCGCCCATGAGGTTGTAGATGTTCCAGTAGTAAGTCGCCAGACTCGAGCCCGCTTCCATCACGGCCAGGTTCCCGGAGAAGATGATCGCGTCGTTGGTCACATAGTGCTGCGTCTCGGCCTCGCCGTGATCGTGGAAGAGCCCGTCATAGGCTCCCAGACCGGAGCCTTCATAGGTCGGGTTGGCGATAATACTGCTCGTATTTCCCACTCCCCACCAGTAGTCCTCGTCCCAGTAGGTGTTGTCCGATCCGCCGATGTAGCCGATCGCGCCCTTGTCCGTTGCCCGCAGCCAGGTCTCGGCAAAGCACTCGCCGTAGTCGTAGGCACTCGTCATGCAGCAATTGCCGACGGCGAGGCAGTACTTCCCGTAGTTGTTCAGGCCGTTGATATCACTCTGTCCGAAGTAGGGATCCGACCAACTGGTCTGGTCCCCGTGAGCCGAGTAGTTGATGTAGCTCACACCGTCGCTTACATGCTGGATGATGTTCCCCGAGTTGCTCCCCGACTCGGGATACAGGTAGGTGTGGCTGTAGATGTTGTGTTCAGGGTTGAAGTAATAGTTCGTGCCGTAGTTGACCTGCCCATTGCCCCAGGTGGAACCATGGCTCCAGTCCATGCCGGCAATCATCACGACTTCCTCCAGGTAGGAAGGATCCGGCATGGCGAACTGATCGTACATCAGTGTCTTGTCGAGAATCGCCTGCAACTGGCTCGGGTTCGTGGCCGAGAAGCGGCCATAGTAGATGTCCGGAACCAGATCGCCCTCAACATCGCAGTAGGGACGGTCCGTAGCATCTCCAGCCTCGGTCCAGGTCGGCATCTGTGCCACATCGCCGACAAAGATCACAAAGCTCGGTGCGGGAAGTTCGGGAGTAGCGTTGTTGTAGAGACCGTGGATGTAATTTCGAATCTCCTGCTTCGTCGTGCCCACTTCCGGAGTGCCCGTGATCGCAAGAATCGTGTGGAAGCCACGCTCGGTCTTCCAGTCCACAAAGTCCTGCAACTGGGCCTCAAACTGCGGAGGAGCCACCACGACCAGGGTCACCACATCGCGAACCAGATCCGGGTAGCTGTCATGAAGACCCCGGCCTCCGGCAATGCGGTCGTAAAGAGGAGCGAAGAAAGGACTCCAGGTAGAAAGCTTCAGCGCTTCTTCGGCGCGAGCATTGCC